>NZ_BAAALF010000218.1:0-12635 GCF_039528135.1 Kitasatospora nipponensis
GGCTCGCAGGGGTGGTGGATGGCGCGGATCAGCTCGACCAGTCGGGCCGAGGCGGGGTCGGGCAACCGCCGGCGGGCGGGGTGCCGGGCCCACCGGGCCGGTGGCCGGCGGGCGGACCGGCGAGCCGCCGCTGCTGGGTGAGCTGCGCGCGAACCCGGCGGACGGCTCCGGGGCGCACCGGGACCCGGCCGGGCCGGTCGCCCGGGCCTACCACGACTGCGCGGACGCGCTCGCCGAGGCGCAGGGCGACCTGCTGGTGCTCAGCACGCCCTCCGGCCTGCTCGGCGGCTCGGGCCGGGCCGAGTTCGACGCGGCGCTGGGCCGGGCCGAGCAGGCGCTGGCGAGCCTGCGCGGCTACGCCGACCAGGCGGTGCGCGGCACCGGGCGGCCCGAGGCGGCCGAGTCGAGCGCCGAGCTGGCCGCCCGGCTGGCCCGGCTGGGTCTGACCGTGCAGCCGGTGCAGGCCGGCCGGCAGCGGATCGGCGAGAGCCTGCGCGGCTACGCGCTGGGGCTGCTGGGCGAGGGGCTGTCGCTGCGCGCGGCGGCCGAGCAGTTCGCCCGGCTCGCCAGCCAGGTGACCCCGCTGCCCACCAGCCACCTGTTGCCGGAGCTGGACCGGCTGCGGGACCGCCGGGCCGCGGCCCGGCGCCCGGCGCCGCTCGCCCGACCCGAGGCCGGCGCGGGCCCGCCCCCCGCCCGGGCCGCCCCCCCCCCTGCTCAACCTCGCCGACCTGCGGGCCGGCGCCGGCCAGTGGGAGGCCGCCGCCGGGCACTACCGCGCGGCCCTGGAGTACACCCGCGACCCGCTGGACGAGCCGGCCACCGCGCGGGCCCTGGAGGGCGCGGCGGAGAGCTACCGGGCGCTCGGCGATCCGGTGCGCGCCGCCGACTGGTACGGCCGGGCGCTGGCGCTGCGGCAGAGCCGCGACGAGCCCGCCGCCCAGGCCCGGCTGCTGGCCCGGATCGGCGAGGCGCACGCCGCCCAGCACCGCTACGACGAGGCCGTGCGCGAGTACCGCACCGCGCTGGCCCTGCTGCGCCGGCTGGGCGACGAGCGCGGCAGCGCGGCCGTCGCGGCGGCGCTGGCGCGGTACGCCCCGGCCGGCGGGCGCTGAACGCCGGCCCAACGGGCGGCGGGACCGCGGTGGCCCGGCCGCGAAGGACCGGTGGCCGGGGGGTGAAGCCACGGGTGGACGTGCGGTGAGGCTTGGGAGTGATGGGAAGTTTGCCCGTTCTGCGGCGGTTTGGCAGGAAGGGTCAGAGGCAAGCCTACGAATCTGCCAACGTGTCGGGCTGATTTATTCAGTTTGGAAGGCTGACGGATCGCCTGGGCTTCATTACACTCGACATTGTCGCGCAGTGCTGCGTGCCCCGGCCGTGCCGGAGGCATGCCCGCGCGGGCACCCGCCGGTCTTCCCCCGGTTGGGATTCCCATGGCAAGAGGGACGTGTTTAGCCGTGACCAAGGTCGGTATCCCCCGCGAGGTCAAGAACCACGAGTACCGCGTGGCCATCACGCCCGCGGGCGTGCATGAGCTGGTCCGCAACGGACACGAGGTCTTCATCGAGGATGGCGCCGGTATCGGTTCGTCGATCCCGAACGAGGAGTACGTGGCCGCCGGTGCCACCATCCTGCCCACCGCCGACGAGGTGTGGGCCACCGCCGACCTGCTGCTGAAGGTCAAGGAGCCGATCGCCTCGGAGTACCACCGTCTCCGCAAGGGCCAGACGCTCTTCACCTACCTGCACCTGGCGGCCGACCGCGCCGGCACCGACGCGCTGGTCGCCTCGGGCACCACCGCGATCGCCTACGAGACCGTGCAGCTGGCCAACGGCGCCCTGCCGCTGCTCGCCCCGATGTCCGAGGTCGCGGGCCGCCTGGCCCCGCAGGTCGGCTCGTACCACCTGATGCGCCCGGCCGGCGGCCGCGGCACCCTGCCCGGTGGCGTGCCCGGCACCCACCCGGCCAAGTGCGTCGTCATCGGCGGCGGCGTCTCCGGCTGGCACGCGGCCACCATCGCCATCGGCATGGGCTACGACGTGACCCTGCTCGACCGCGACATCAACAAGCTGCGCGAGGCCGACAAGATCTTCGGCAACAAGATCAAGGCGATCTCCTCCAACTCCTTCGAGCTGGAGAAGGCGGTGCTGGACGCCGACCTGGTGATCGGCGCGGTGCTGATCCCCGGTGCCAAGGCCCCCAAGCTCGTCACCAACGAGCTGGTCTCCCGGATGAAGCCGGGTTCCGTCCTTGTCGACATTGCGATCGACCAGGGCGGCTGCTTCGAGGACTCGCGTCCCACCACGCACGCCGAGCCGACTTTCGAGGTCCACAACTCGGTCTTCTACTGCGTGGCGAACATGCCGGGCGCCGTCCCGAACACCTCCACCTACGCGCTGACCAACGCCACCATGCCGTACATCGTGGAGCTGGCCAACCGCGGCTGGAAGGACGCGCTGCGCCGGGACGCCGCGCTGGCCAAGGGCCTGAACGTGCACGAGGGCCAGATCACCTACGGCGCCGTCGCCGAGGCGTTCGGCCTGCCCGCCATCTCCCTGGACAGCGTGCTCGCCTGACGTTCCGCCAGGACCGTCGAGGACCACCGAAGGCCCCTGGCCGGCTCCCGCCGGCCGGGGGCTTCGGCATGCGTCAATGGCTTGCGGGTGGAGTCACCCACCCCTTGACAGAACCCGGTCCGACACCCGACACATCGGGCCCACTACCGTGGATTGTGTTGCTGCGAACGCCCGGAACGGCCTAGAGTCGCAAACCGTCGGCATGGTGTCAGGCTGACGAATCGACATAATGCCCTGGATGCCCAAGGAGGTAAGACGACTTGTGAATGAGTCGACATTTGCTCCCGGGGGTGGTCAGCCAGGACTGGCGGAGCGTGTCTCCGGACAGCCGACCGACGACACCGGGGCCGCCTACACCACCGTCGGGGCGAGCGAGATCGGCACGGTGGCCGTGCGGACCTTCGAGGCCCGGCAGGCCGCCGCCTCCGCCGCTGCCCCGACGACCGTCTACGAAGCCGACCTGCCCGCCGGCCTGGCGTACGGGGAGTTCGCCTACGGCTCCTACGACGACCCGGATGCCGAGTACGAACCCGACCCGGAGTACGCCGCGACCCTGGCCCCTGACGCAGCCCGTCAGCGACGAGAGCGGGTCGGTCCCACCGGCCGGCCCCTGCCGTACTTCCCGATCCCCGCGCCGCTGGCCGAGCACGGCCCCGCGCAGATCATCGCCATGTGCAACCAGAAGGGCGGGGTCGGCAAGACCACCTCCACCATCAACCTGGGCGCCGCGCTGGCCGAGTACGGCCGCCGGGTGCTGCTGGTGGACTTCGACCCGCAGGGCGCGCTCTCGGTGGGTCTGGGCGTCAACCCGATGGAACTCGACGTCACGGTCTACAACCTGCTCATGGAGCGGGGCCTGACGGCCGATGAGGTGCTGCTGAAGACCGCGGTGCCGGGCATGGACCTGCTGCCCTCCAACATCGACCTGTCGGCCGCCGAGGTGCAGCTGGTCAGCGAGGTGGCCCGGGAGTCCGCGCTGGCGCGCGCCCTGCGGCCGCTGCTGCCCGACTACGACTTCGTCATCATCGACTGCCAGCCCTCGCTGGGCCTGCTGACGGTCAACGCGCTGACCGCCGCACACAGCGTCATCGTGCCGCTGGAGTGCGAGTTCTTCGCGCTGCGCGGGGTCGCGCTGCTCACCGAGACGATCGAGAAGGTCTGCGAGCGGCTCAACCCCGACCTGCGCCTGGACGGCATCCTGGCCACCATGTACGACTCGCGCACCGTGCACAGCCGCGAGGTGCTGGCGCGCGTGGTGGAGGCCTTCGGCGACCACGTCTTCCACACCGTCATCGGACGGACCGTCCGGTTCCCGGAGACCACCGTGGCCGGTGAGCCGATCACGACGTACGCGACCAACTCGGTCGGTGCCGCCGCCTATCGCCAGCTCGCCAGGGAGGTGCTCGACCGGTGCCGCCCCGTCGAGTGAGCCTCCCGGGGGCCGACGAGCTGTTCCGCACCACCGGGGGGATGGCGCTGTCGCCCTCCCTGGCCAGCCGCTCCGCCGCCGAGCCGGCGGAGAGCGGCAGTGGGGCGCAGCAGCCTGACGCCGCCTCGGCTGACGCTCCCTCGGGCGGCGCTCCCGCCAGTGGCGCACCTTCGACCGGCGCGCCCTCGCGCGGCGCCGCCCCGGCCGGGGCCCCGGCGCAGCGTTCCGGCGCCGAGCGGGTTCCCACCGGACGGACCGCGCCCGACGCGGCCCCGGGCACCGCCCCCGGCGCGGGTCCGGCGTCCGGCACCAACCTCAGCGGCGGCTCCGGCTCCGGCATCGGCCCGCTGGCCACCGCACCGCACACCCGTGCCGGGCAGGCCGGCCGCGGCACGATGACGCCCCAGGGCGCCCCCCAGGGCGGCGTGCCGGGCCCCGGCGGGCCGGCCGGTCCGGAGGACCAGCAGGGCGCCCACCCCGCCGCCCGGCGCCGGCTGCGCGGCCGCGCCCCCAGGCGCCCCAGCGGGCGCGAGCGGCACGACGAGAAGATCACCGTGTACGCCTCCGCCGAGGAGCTGATGGACCTGGAGCACGCGCGCCTGGTCCTGCGCGGCGAGCACGGACTCGCGGTCGACCGCGGCCGGGTAGTGCGGCAGGCCATCGCGGTCGTCCTGGCCGACCTCGAGCAGCGCGGCGAGGCCAGCATCCTGGTCCGGCGGCTGCGCGGCCGCTGAGGCCGCCGGGACCCCGGTGGCCGGCCCGGCCGCTCCCCGGGTGGGGGCGGGCGCCGTGTGAAGATGGACCGCCATGGCCAGCACCTCCGGGACCGTTCCCGCCCCCGACGATCCCGCCGCCCTCGAGCGCGGCGGCTTCCAGGTGCGGCTGGCCAACTTCGAGGGCCCCTTCGACCTGCTGCTGGGCCTGATCGCCAAGCACAAGCTGGACGTCACCGAGGTCGCCCTCTCGCAGGTCACCGACGAGTTCATGGCGTACATCAAGGCGATGGGCCCGGACTGGGACCTGGACGCGGCCACCGAGTTCCTGGTGGTCGCGGCCACCCTGCTCGACCTCAAGGCGGCCCGGCTGCTGCCGACCGCCGAGGTGGAGGACGAGGAGGACCTGGCCCTGCTGGAGGCCCGCGACCTGCTCTTCGCCCGGCTGCTGCAGTACCGCGCCTACAAGCGGGTGGCGGGCGTCCTGGGACAGCGCTGGGCCGCCGAGCAGCTGCGCCGCCCGCGCACGGTGGCCCTGGAGCCGCAGCACGCGCAGCTGCTGCCCGAGGTGGTGATCCACGTCGGCCTGGAGCGGTTCGCGAAGCTGGCGGCCAGGGCGATGACGCCCAGGCCCGCGCCGGTGGTCTACGTGGACCACATCCACACGCCGCCGGTGAGCGTGCGCGAGCAGGCGGCGCTGGTGGTGGCGTACCTGGCGCGGTGCGGGCGGGCCAGCTTCGCGGACCTGGTCGCGGACGCCGGGGACACCCTGGTGGTGGTCGCCCGCTTCCTGGCCCTGCTGGAGCTCTACCGCGAGCGCGCGCTGGCCTTCGAGCAGCCGCAGGCGCTCGGTGAGCTGACCGTGCGCTGGATCGCCGAGGCCGACCGCGTGGTGATCGAGGTCACGGACGAGTTCGACCGCCCGCCGGGCGAGGAAGACGGAGCAGCGCGATGAGCACCGGCAGCACCCCCGAGGATCCCCGCACCGAGGCCCGTACCGAGGCCCGTCCCGAGGCGGGTCCCGATGCCCGCCCCGCGCGGCGGGCGCTCGGCCTGCCCGGCCGCCGGCGCGAGCAGGAGTGGCAGGAGCCGGTCTACGGCGAGGAGTGGCAGGAGCCCGCGGAGTCGGAGCCGGCGGTGGTGGTGGAGCCGGGGGCGGAGCCGGAGCCGGGCGCGGCTGAGGAGGCGGGCGCCGGCGCCGTACTGGTGCACCAGCGGGCTCCGGAGCCGCCCGACGAGGTCCGGGCCCTGCTGGCGGCCGCGGAGGCCGTGGTGGAGCTGCGGGCGGGCCTGGAGGCGGTGCTGATGGTCGCCGACGAGCCGGTCGGTGAGGGAAAGCTGGCCGAGGTGCTGGAGCGGCCGCGGGCGGAGGTGGCCGCCGCGCTGCGCGAGCTGGCCGCCGAGTACACCGCGCAGGGGCGCGGATTCGAGCTGCGGCTGGTGGCCGGCGGGTGGCGTTTCTACAGTCGTGCGAGCCGCGCGGAGGTGGTCGAACGGTTCGTCCTGGACGGCCAACAGGCCAGGCTCACACAGGCCGCGCTCGAGACGCTGGCGGTCGTCGCCTACCGCCAACCGGTGTCCAGATCACGGGTCTCGGCGGTACGTGGTGTGAACTGTGACGGTGTGATGCGTACCCTGGTACAGCGAGGACTGGTGGAGGAGACCGGATCCGAGCCCGAAACGGGAGCGATCCTGTATCGGACGACGAACTACTTCCTGGAACGGATGGGGCTGCGCGGCCTGGAGGAACTGCCGGAGCTCGCGCCTTTCCTGCCCGAGGTCGACGACGTGGAAGCGGAGTCCCTCGAAGGCACGGTGATCGCTGACGCGGTGGCCGCCGCGAGCGCACGGGAAGTGCAGTGAGGTCGGTGGCACCGACCCACCCTCCGGCCCGGCGCCGGGCAGGAGGGGCCCCAGCCCGATGGAATCGACGTACGGACATTTGATGCGTAGCAGTGGTAGCGGTAACGGTAGGAACAGTGGCGGCGGCGGTGGCGGTAGCCGCGGCGGACAGCGCGGCGGCAGCTCGGGCGGTGGCTCGTACGGCGGCGGTCGCGGCGGCAGCGGCGGGGGCGGCTCGTACGGCGGCGGCTCCGGCGGCGGCTCGTACGGCGGCAGCGGCTCGGGTGGCGGTTCGTACGGCGGGAGCCGTGGGGGCAGTGGCTCGGGCGGTGGCTCGTACGGTGGCGGGAGCCGTGGCGGCAGCGGTGGCGGCTCGTACGGTGGCGGCGGCAGCCGTGGCGGTTCGGGCGGCGGCTCGTACGGCGGTGGCCGGGGCGGCAGCAGCGCCGGCACCTCCCGCGGTCGCGACGACCGTCGTGACAGCCGGGGCGACCAGCGCGACGACCGTCGGTTCCCCGACCGTCCGCTGCGCCCCGAGGAGCGGCGCTACGACCGTCCCGAGTTCGGCGGCGGCCCCAACGCCACCCCCGCGCGCGGCAGCTACAGCGGCCGCCGGCCCAGCCCCGCGCCGCGTCCGCGCCGCGACGGCCAGGGCGCCCCGGGCGACCCGCGGCGCCAGCCGCAGCGCTCGCGCGAGCTGCAGGCCAAGATCGAGGACGCGGTGCTGCGCCGTCACGAGCAGCCGGCCGACGCCGCCCCCAAGGGTCCCGGCGAGCCCGAGGGCGAGCGCCTGCAGAAGGTGCTGGCGCGGGCCGGCATGGGCAGCCGGCGGGCCTGCGAGGAGATGATCGAGCAGGGCCGGGTCGAGGTCAACGGCCGGCAGGTGACCGAGCAGGGCAAGCGGGTCGACCCGCAGAACGACGAGATCAAGGTGGACGGCCTGACCGTCGCCACCCAGTCGTACCTGTTCTTCGCGCTGAACAAGCCGGCCGGCGTGGTCTCCACCATGGAGGACCCCGACGGCCGCCAGTGCCTGGGCGACTACGTGACCAACCGGGAGACCCGGCTGTTCCACGTGGGCCGGCTCGACACCGAGACCGAGGGCATCATCCTGCTCACCAACCACGGTGAGCTGGCCCACCGCCTGACCCACCCGCGGTACGGCGTCACCAAGACCTACCTGGCCGCCATCCAGGGCCCGATCCCGCGCGACCTGGGCAAGCAGCTCGCGCAGGGCATCGAGCTGGAGGACGGCTTCGCCCGCGCCGACAGCTTCAAGGTGGTCTCCAACGTCGGCAAGAACTACCTCGTCGAGGTCACCCTGCACGAGGGCCGCAAGCACATCGTGCGCCGGATGCTCAACGAGGCCGGTTTCCCGGTCGAGAAGCTGGTGCGCACGCACTTCGGCCCGATCGCGCTCGGTGACCAGAAGTCCGGCTGGCTGCGCCGCCTGACCAACCCCGAGGTCGGCCAGCTGATGAACGAGGTCGGTCTGTAACCAGTCCACAGCTCGACCGGCCCCCGGGGCCGGTTCGGAAGGGCCGTGCTCCCGTCGGCGGGCGCACGGCCCTTGCTGTTGCCCGCCCGCTGTCGCCCGGCCGCTGGTGCCCGCACGTGGGTGGACCGAGGGCCAGGCTTGACCTGGACAGGGTTGTCAGGGGGATCATCCGTGGCAGAAGATGGCCACGAAAACTTCAGTCGCCAAGTGGCGTGAAACCGCCAGACGGGGGGAGGGGGCGTCATGTTCGACGCTTTCGGAGCGCTCGGGCTCTCCGTGCCCGACGGCCAGATCTACACCGCGCTGGTGGCCGCCCCGCAGTCCACCGCCGCCGAGCTCGCGGAGCGCTGCGGCCTCACGGTCCAGCAGAGCGGCAAGGCCCTCAGCCGGCTCGCGCAGCAGGGCATGGCCACCCGGGCACCGGTCGAGCGCGACCGCTACCTCGCGGTCGCCCCCGACGTCGCGATCGGGACCCTGATCGGGCACCGCGAGGCCGAGCTGCGCAGCGCCCGCGCCGAGATGCACCGGCTGATGGACGCCTTCCGCGAGGCGTCGCGGTTCACCGACCCGGCCCGTTCGGTCGAGGTGCTCACCGGGGGCGAGGCCATCTCGCAGCGCCTGGCGCACTTGCAGGACACCACGGTGCAGCAGGTGCGCGGCTTCGACTGCCCGCCGTACGTGCAGGACGCGGCGGCCAACCTGACCCGGCAGCGCAAGCGGCTCAAGGAGGGCGTCCGGTTCCGGACCGTCTACGACCGCGAGGCGGTGGCCTGGCCGGGCCGGCTGGAGAACGAGATCCTGGTCGGCGCGCTGGACGGGGAGGAGGCCCGGGTGCGGACCACCCTCCCGATGAAGATGATCATGTCGGACGACCGGATGGCGATCATCCCGATCAGCGTCGGGGACAGCGTGCTGGACGCCGCGTACGTGATCCACCCCTCGGCGCTGCTGCAGGCGCTGGACGGGCTCTTCGAGGCCGAGTGGGACCGGGCGGTGCCGCTGCAGGCCACCCTGGGCAACGGCGCCGGGCCGGGCGAGCCGGAGGCCGACCAGCGCAAGATGCTCGGCCTGCTCGCGGCGGGCCTGACCGACGAGTCGATCGCCCGCTCGCTGGGCTGGAGCGCGCGCACCACGCAGCGCCGGCTCCAGTCGCTGATGCGCGAGCTGGGCGCCACCACCCGGTTCCAGGCGGGGATGGCGGCCCGGGAGCGCGGCTGGCTCTGAGCGGCCGGCCTTCGGGCCGGCGGCTCCGGGCCCGTGCGCGGTCGGGCGGGGGTCAGCTCCAGGGCTGGAAGCCGGCCCACCGGCCGTCCGGGCCGCGCTCCAGCTTGAGCAGGCCGACCACCGCCGAGCGGTTCAGCCGTCCGAAGATGTGCGGGAAGAGCACGTCCGGCGCGGCCCCCGGCGGCGGCGCGCCGGTCGGCGGCTCCCAGCGGACCATCGGCTCCACCGCCTCCTCCTCGATCAGCAGGGCCATCAGCGGATCCGGCGTCTTGGCGAAGAAGTGGTTGGCCACGGCCAACGCGGTCGGCTCGTCGGGCGAGCAGTGCAGGTAACCGTCCGTCAGCAGCGAGGTGGCGCTGTACGGGCGGCCCGGGTCACGGAGCCAGTCGTCCAGGGGCGCGAGGTGCAGGATCATAGCTCTGTTGTACCCGAACCCGCCCTCACAGCCCCGCGACCTTGGCCGAGGCGGCCACCTCGTACACCAGCGTGACGGTCCGTCGCCCGCTCGGCGGCACGGCCAGCTCCCAGCGCACCACTCCCTCGGTGTCGACCTCGTCGGGGGCCGGGTCGCAGGCCTCCTTGCGCAGCCGCACCTCCACCGCCGAGACCTCGGAGACCGGGATCCGCTCGCGCAGCGTGATCCGCTCCGGCGCCCCGGCGGCGCCGGCCGCCCCGGCCGCTCCCGCTGGCTCGGCGGGCGGGCCGAGCCGTGAGACGTGCACCCGTACGGTGCGGGTCAGCAGGCTGCGCTGGCCGAGCCCGGGCAGTCCGCTGGTGCTGCGCGACTCCTCGCTCTCGCGCAGCAGCCGGTAGTCGTCGGAGCTGCCGAAGGCCAGCTCGGCGTCCGCGCCGGCGGCGGTGAAGCGCAGTTCCCCGCGGCCCACGAAGCCGCTCTCCCGGATCAGGTCGACCGGTCCGGCCAGCAGCGGGCGGCCCGAGTCGTTGCGGAACGTCACCACCTCGGTGACCAGCGGCGAGAGCTCGGGTACGGCCCGCCGCTCGGCGGTGGCCGCCACGGCGAAGGCCCCCAGCGGCACCCGGTGCGCCCGGCCGTCGCCCGGCACGGTGGCCGCGGCCGGGCCCTGCAGCACCCGCACCTCGCCGCCGTCGTCGACGCCCGGCAACTCGCCGGCGGTGGCCGGCTGGTCGGGACCCAGGGTGCCGATCTCCTCCTCGCGCAGTTCCACCTCCACCGTGCGGCGCTCCTCGCCGCTCAGCTCCCGCAGTGTCAGCTGGTCGGCGACCAGCCCCGGCGGCTCGGCGGCCAGCGCGGAACGGGCGGTGGAGAAGGTCAGCCGCACGCCGGTCCAGTCCTCGCCGGTGGCCTGCCACAGGGTCGCCTCGGACTCCAGGCGCAGCGTGCCGCCGATGCGCACCGCCCGGTAGGCGGGCCGCCACAGGGCGCACGGGGTCAGGTGGCGCACCCGCAGCTCGGCGGGGCCGGCCTGCTCGGCGTGCACGGTCAGTTCGAGGAAGGCGGTCAGTTCCAGCGGCTCGCTCTCCGCCTGCGCCAGCACCGCCCGGGCCTGCTGCTCCTCCCGGGCGAGCCGCTGGTGCTCGGCGTTCAGCGCGCGCAGGCGCTCCTCGCAGTCGTCCTGCTCGTCGGCCACCCGGGTCAGCTCGCGCGACCAGCGCTGCGGGTCGGCCTGGCCGCGTCCGGTGCTCTCGCCGATCTCGCGCAGCAGGTCCGCGGCGATCTGCTCCAGCAGGTCGGCGCGGACCGTCAGCCGCTGGTGCCGTTCGACGGCGGTGCGCCTGGCTTCCTCCAGCTCGTGCAGGCGGTGGCGCAGGGCGGAGTCGTCGGCGGTGGGCGGGCCGGGGGCGCGCGGGGTCCAGGCGCGGGTGATCCGGCTGTCCAGGACCCGGGCGGCGCCGGCCGCGGCGGTCAGCTCGGCGCTCAGCGTGCGGTCCACGGCGAGGGCGCTGATCGGGCCCAGCCGCAGGCGCTGCTCGCCGCCCGCGAGCGCGACGGTGGTGCCGCGCTCGATCTGGGCGCGGTCCTCCAGGCAGGTCACGGCGGTGACCGGGAGCGGCAGCGGAGCGGGGGTGACGGTGGTGGCGCCGGGGAGGGCGGGGGAGGGGGTGTCGGTGGCCATCTGGGGTCAGCTCCTTCGGTTGCCGCCGGTCAGGGCCTTGCCGGCCGGGATGCGGATCTCGTAGCCGCCGTCGAGCTCGGCGCGGCCGCCGGGCGGCAGCTCGACGCGCCACAACCGGGTGCCGGCCGGGTAGGCGTCGGAGGGCTCGGACGGCGGGGTCCAGGCCGGGGAGCCGGGGCGGTCCTCGATCCGGATGTCCCGCTCGGCGGTGACCGGGATCCGCTCGCGGACCTCGACCGTGACCGCCCGGGAGAGCCGGTTGGCCAGCTCCAGCCGGATCCGCTCGGTGATCACCGTGGTGGAGCCGCGCAGGCCGGCGGTGGACTCCTGGGTCTCGGTGCGCCGCACCGCCCGCACGCCCTCCGCCACGCCCAGGCCCAGCCGGCGGGAGCCGCCGGGCGCGAGCGTGGGCAGGGTGGCGGTGAGCAGGAACTCCTGGTCCACGGTCACCTCGCACGGACCCGCCAGCAGGGCGCGCCCGGTGTCGTTGGTGAGCCGCAGGGTGGCGTAGACGGCCGGGTCGACGGCCGGCACGCAGACGTACTCCGGCCGCAGCGCCAGCGTGACCTCGCCGAGCGTGACGGTGTGCCAGCCGCCGTCCGAGGGCAGGTCGGCGCGGGCCTCGGCGTCGTAGCGCTGGTCGAACGAGCCGGCCGAGCCGCGCGGGTCGACGGTGTGCGGGGGGATCGGCAGCACCAGGTCCGCCGCCTGCGCGCCGGACCGGGCGAGCGGCTGCGGCTCCGGCGCGAGCCGGCCGCGCTGGGCGGCGGGCTCGGTCGGGCCGGCCAGCACCAGGCCGGCGTAGTAGAGCAGGTCGGCGCCGGGCACCAGGGGGGCCGGCGCGGTGGGCTCACCGGGTGGGGCGGGCTTGGCCGCGGACAGGTCGGAGGCGTGGTCCAGCTGGTCCTCCTTGGCCTGCGCGAGCCGGGACTGCTTGCGCATCCTGCGGTCCTCGGCGGGCCGCGAGGCCGACGGCTGCAGGGCGGGCGCGCCGAAGGCCATCGCCGGGGCGGGCGGCGGCCCGGCGGGCGAGGGGGGCGGTGGGACCGGGGAGGGCTGTGGGCCGCCGGGCCCGCCCGGTGCGGCACCGCCCGACCGGGTGCGCGCGGTGGGGCGCGGGGCGGCGCCACCGGGGCCCGGCGGATGCGCTCCGCCGCCGCCGGCCGCTGCGGCGGCCGCAACCGGGGGGGCGGAGTCGGCGTAGGGGGCGGGCCCGCCCGGGGGGGGGGGGGGGGCCCGGGGGGGGGGGGCGCTGTG
>NZ_BAAALF010000219.1:0-12539 GCF_039528135.1 Kitasatospora nipponensis
CCAGCACAACGCGACGTCCCCCCACCCGAAACCGGATGGGGGGACGTCGCGCGTTCGTCGCGGTGGTGTCAGCGGCGGATCAGACCTGGCCGGCCTTCTCCAGCGCGGCGCAGCAGGTGTTGACCAGCAGGCGGGTCACCACGTACGGGTCGACGTTGGCGTTGGGGCGGCGGTCCTCGATGTAGCCCTTCTGCTCCACCTCGACCTGCCACGGGATGCGCACCGAGGCGCCACGGTCGGAGACGCCGTAGGAGTAGACGTTCCACGGGGCCGTCTCGTGCTTGCCGGTGAGGCGGGCCTGGATGTCGTCGCCGTACTGGTTGACGTGCTCCAGCACGATGTCCTGGCTGGCGCCGAGCGACTCGCACGCGGTGATGATCGCGTCGTAGCCCTCACGCATGGCCTTGGTGGAGAAGTTGGTGTGCGCGCCCGCACCGTTCCAGTCGCCGCGCACCGGCTTGGCGTCCAGGGTGGCGTCGATGCCGAACTCCTC
Source organism: Kitasatospora nipponensis (assembly GCF_039528135.1). Taxonomy (NCBI): domain Bacteria; kingdom Bacillati; phylum Actinomycetota; class Actinomycetes; order Kitasatosporales; family Streptomycetaceae; genus Kitasatospora; species Kitasatospora nipponensis. The sequence goes on from NZ_BAAALF010000219.1 coordinate 494, forward strand.
GGCGGTGCGGTAGAGCAGGTAGCGGGCGACCCAGAGGTGGTCGGAGACGGTCAGCGCGTCGACCGGGCCGATCTGGAACTCCCACTGGCCGGGCATGACCTCGGCGTTGATGCCGCAGATCGCCAGGCCGGCCTGCAGGCAGCGGTCCAGGTGCAGCTCGACGATCTCGCGACCGAAGACCTCCTCCGCGCCGATGCCGCAGTAGTAGCCGCCCTGCGGGGCCGGGAAGCCGCCCTCGGGGAAGCCGAGCGGGCGCGAGCCCTTGAAGAAGGTGTACTCCTGCTCGATGCCGAAGATCGCCTCCTGCGCCTCGAACTGCTCGGCGATCGGGCGCAGCAGGGCGCGGGTGTTGGAGACGTGCGGGGTGCCGTTGGTCTCGTTGACCTCGCAGAGCACCAGGATGTGGTCGCCACCGCGGATCGGGTCCGGGAAGGACGCGACCGGCTCGAGAACGCGGTCCGAGGCGTGGCCCTCGGCCTGGTTGGTGGAGGAACCGTCGAAGCCCCAGGTCGGCAGCTTGTCCGCGTTGGCCAGGATCCGAGTCTTGGAACGGAGCTTGGCGGTCGGCTGCGTGCCATCGATCCAGATGTACTCGGCCTTGATTGCCACGGCGGTTACCTCGCAACTTGAGTGGTGGGTGCCCGCGTAGCGTCGCAAGCCGCCGTTTCCCCGTTGTTCCTCTCATGTAACCAGCATGTGAACCGACTGTCCGAAATGGCACCCTCACGCTCCGACAGTGTCACGGGACATGACAGGTCGCCGAGGTCGCCCGGATTCGCCCGGCTCCTCAGTGCCGGCGGGCGGTGGGACGGCGCCGCCGGGCCGCGATCAGCACCCCGCCACCGCCGACGAGCAGCGCCGCCCCGGCGCCGACCAGCGTGCCCGTGCCGCTGCTGCCGGTGAACGCCAGCGCACCGGAGGGCGAGGCGGAGCCGCGGGGCGCGGCCGCCGCCGGGGAGGAAGAGGAGGTGGCGGCGGAGGAAGGGGAAGAAGGGGAGGCGGGCGACGCGGCGGACGAGGTCGCGGCGACCGGGACCGCCGGCGCACTCGGCGGGCCGGAGGTGGTCGGGCTCGCGGCGGCCGGGGCGGGGGTGCCGCCACCCGGCTTCTCGCAGCTCACCGAGCCGACCGTGATGGTGCCCTCCACCTTGGCGATGTTGAGGTTGAGCGGATCGAGCGCGACCCGCACCGAGAGCGCGGAGGCGGCGGCCGTGGTGGAGGTGGTGGTGCGCTGGGAGAACTCCACGTCCACGCTGCCGATCCCGGGGACGTCCAGGTGGGTGGGCCCGTACAGGCTCAGCTTGACCGCGTGCCCGAGCACGGTGAGCTTCGCGGGGGCGGTGACCGTGGCGGTCGGCGGACCGTCCACCGGGCAGTCGGCCTCGGTACTGAGCGCGTCCAGGCCCAGCAGGGTGGTCAGCGGCAGGCCGGGCGCGTGCACGTCGGCGTCGACCAGCCGAACGGCGGCCGAGGCGCCCCGGGCGTCCGCGTGCGCGGTCGCGTGGCCGAGGTCCGCGTGCAGCAGGGTGACCGGCCCGGGCTGAGCCAGACCGGCCACCGTGGCCGTCAGCAGCGATCCGCTCTGCTCGGCGGGCGCCTGGACCCGGTTCAGCGCGAGGTCCACCGGGACGTCCACCGTGCTGTTCAACAGGCTGACGTGCAGGTCCAGTTCGGCCGTCGTCGCGTGCGCCTGGCCGACCGCGCCGCCGGGACCGCTCGCGCCGCCGGGGCCGCTCGCCCACGCCGCGACCGGCCAGGTGGCCAGCGCGGTGGCCAGCGCGGCGCCGGCCAGGGCGGTGGTGGTGCGGCGGACGGGACGAGCGGCGGACAGCACGGGTGGTACCCCCAACGGGACAGCGGGTGAGCAGGGCGAGCGGCCATCCTCGTGCGGACGGCCCGCCCCAGCGGCAACTCCCCTCACCAGTTCACTCGTTGGGATGAAGAAGGACGGATCGGGGCCCTAGCATCGGGCTCACGGCACCACGCACCACGCCACGCACCGACCTACTCACCACGCCACGCACCGACCCACTCACCACCCAGGAGACGCCCGTGCTGCCCGTCGCGCCGGACCAGTTGATCAACGCCCGGATCGCCCGGTCCTCCCTGGGCCCCCGACCGGGCTTCGGCAACCCGTTCAGCAACCTCAAGGCCCAGGGCGTCTTCATCGAGAACCCCTGGGGGCCGGTCAACGTCACCCAGATCGGCAAGCCGACCGGCACCGGCACCTCCGAGATGCGCTCGCCGATGGCCCCCGACGCCTCGATCTTCGGGGTCATCTCGCCCAAGCAGAACTTCGCGCTCGGCCTGGGCGGGAACGCGCTGACGCCCGCCGAGGCCGACCGGACCTTCCTCGAGTGGGGGCGCGACCGCGCGCAGATCGTGCCCTTCCACGCGGTCTGCGACGGCTTCGCCTGCGCCACCATCGCCATCCTGGTCGCCACCAACTCGCCGCTGCTACCCGGGACCTCGGTGGAGTGGTTCGGCTTCGTGCAGAGCGGCGTCCGCGGCCGCGGGCACGCCTTCGCGGTGGTGGACCGGCCGGCGGCCAGCAACCCCGCCGACCCGACCAGTTGGGGCAACACCTGCCTGGTCGTCGACCAGTGGTACGGCCTGCAGGCCGGCTGCGCACCGGCGTTCGCCCTCAACGGCCCCACGGGCAACGCCGCCTTCCTCGCCCTGCTGACGGCCGGCGGCACCGCGGTGAAGCGGGTGGCCGGGTTCACCACCGGCGCCTACCCCTGGCTCAAGGTCCGCGAGGTCGACTGACCCCGGCCGGGCGGGACCCAGCCCTATCGCCCGGAGTGGGTGATCGCCGCGGTGTCCACGTAGAGCCCGGCGAAGGCGGCGACGGCGGAGGTGAGCGCCGGCACGGCGTCCACGTGCCGCGGGAAGACCAGGACCGCGGCGCCGGCCGACACGGCGGCGAGCAGCGCCAGGCCGGCCAGACCGTTCCAGACCGGACGTCGCACCGTGCGCCCTGGGTTGATCACCAGGCCGAGCAACGCGGTGACCAACCCCGAGGCCACCTGGGTGAGATCGGGCAGCGCGGTGTCGCCGTCCCAGGCCAGCACGCCGAGGAAGAGCATCAGCAGCCCGAAACCCAGCGCCGCCAGCCCGGCCGCCGGCCCTACCGGCGGCCCGGCCACCGCCGGCGCGGCAGCCACGGCGGACGTGCCGGCCGCCGCCCCAACCGACGAGGCCACCGGCGAGGCCGGCACCTGCGGCTCGGGCGGCGAGGGCGGCGCCCCGGCGGCGGCCTGCGGCTCGGGCGGTGAACTCGGCTGCGGGACCGTGGTCATGACGCTCTCCCTCCACACCGCGCCACCCCGGCGCGCGCTCTCCCCCAGCAAAGCGCTCCGGCCGCCGCGAGTCCACCGGCCGGACAGCCCGGGCCCGGCTCCTTGCGACCGCGACAGGCGGAGGAACCCCGGGCGCCGGCCACAGCCGGCCGGTCCCGAGGAAGGCGCGGCGAACTGACGATCAGTACCCTGATCCCCGATCAGTCCGCGACCGGGGGAGTTCTCAGCACATGCAGCACCGCGCGATCCCAGCCATGCTCGCCACCACCGCGGCCCTGGCCCTGCTCACCGCCTGCGGCAGTTCGGGCGGGGCCGGGGCCGGCGGTGACGCCCGCCCGCCCGGTCCGTCCGTCCCGCAGGTGACGGCCGGTTCCGCGACGCCGGCCCGGCAGAGCTACGACCCGCCGACCGCCTTCGACCAGGCCATGGGCGTCCCGATGCCGCCGGCCGCGTCCCTGGGCAGGGTGACCCTGGGCGGCTCCGTCGTCAAGCCGCTCCCCGTGGCGCTGGACGGCCTGACCGCCTACGTCGCGGCCACCGACGGTCTGCAGGCGGTGGACGTGACCAGCGGCAAGGTGGTGGGCGGCCTGGCCCCGGCCAACCCCGCGCTGCGGCCGAGCAGCACGCTCTCCAACGACAACCCGGCCACCGCCCCGGTCATCGCCACGGTGGGCGGCCGGAGCGAGGTGCTGGTGGCGTTCCTGGAGAAGGTGCCGGGCCAGGGGACCACGGCCGGGCACGACGCCATCGAGCTGGCCGCGATGGACGCCGGCACCCACCAGAGCGCCTGGACCCTCTCGCTGGACGTGCCCGACGGGGTGCTGGACCCGTACGACACCCGGTCCACCGGCACGCTCCTGGGGGTGCGCGGCAGCACGGCCGTGCTCCAGGTCGCCGACAGCTCGCACGGCGCCGCACTCGCCGTCGACCTCACCGCACGCAAGCTGCTGTGGCAGCAGACCTCCTTCACGCCGAAGGCCCTGACGGACTCCGGGGTCGTCGGCATCGTGCCCAAGGACCCGGCCGGCGTGCAGCAGAACGTCTCCGCGCTCGCCCTCGCCGACGGCCACCCGCTCTGGAACTCGCCGAAGGACAGCTACCAGACCGCGATCGCCCCGGCCGGCCCCACCACGGTCGCCGTCTGGGACCGGGACTACGGCAGCGGCAAGTCCGAGGCCCGCCTGCTGGACGCCGCCACCGGCCACCCGACGGTGGACCTCGGCACCGACCTCACCGGCACCGACTGCCGCTACGACGACCGCTCGGTCACCGTCTGCAGCACCGGCGGCACGGTGGTCGCGGTGGACGCCACCACCGGCCAGCAGCTGTGGAAGCTGCCCGACGACGCCGCGCACCGGGTCGCCCCGAAGGTCTCCGCCGTCTGGCACGGCCTGGTCTACGGCACCACCGAGAACGGCCCGGTGATCCTCGACGCCCGCTCCGGCGCGGACCACCCCGGCACCCCCGCCGCCGCCCCGGTCCTGGTGAACGGCTACAGCGGGCTGGCCCTGAGCGACAAGCAGGACGGCCTGTTCGCCTACCCGGCGGTCGGCTGACGCCCGTCCGTCGGCCAACTGACGCCCCACGCACTGGCCCCGGTCCAGTTCATCGCCACTGACCTCGCCACGTACCGTTCGTGGGGCAGTTCATGGCGCCACGGTGGAGATCGCGTGATCATCCCCTGCGGACGGACGATCGGAACTACTCTGTGAGCCGCTGCTTTGGAGGGGGACCGAGGTGGAGCTGCTCGGGGCCGGTGATCCGCGACGGATCGGGCCGTATGTGCTGATGGGCCGTCTGGGCGCCGGCGGCATGGGGGCGGTGTACCTCGGCCGGTCGGCCGGCGGACGCACCGTCGCGGTCAAGGTGGTGCGGCCCGGGCTGTCGCAGGACCCCGGGTTCCGCGACCGGTTCCGCCGCGAGGTGCACGCCGCGCGGCGGGTGTCGGGGGCGTTCACCGCCCCCGTGGTGGACGCCGATCCGCAGGCGGAGACGCCGTGGATGGCGACGGCGTTCGTGGTCGGCGTGTCGCTGCACCAGGCGGTGACGCGGCACGGTCCGTTACCCGAGGGGACGGCACGGACGCTGGCCGCCGGGCTGGCCGAGGCGCTGGTCGAGGTGCACCACGCCCAGTTGATCCACCGCGACCTGAAGCCCGCCAACGTGCTGCTGGCGCTGGACGGCCCGCACGTCATCGACTTCGGGATCTCGCAGGCGGCCGACGGCACGGCGCTGACCACCGGCGGGGCGGTGATCGGTTCGGCGCCGTACATGTCGCCCGAGCAGGCGCTCGGCCACGAACTCACCGCGGCCAGCGACGTGTTCTCGCTCGGCGCCACCCTGGCGTTCGCGACCTCGGGCCGCAACCTGTTCGGCGACGGCGCGTCCGCCGCGGTGCTGTTCCGCGTGGTGAACACCGCTCCGGACCTGAACGCGATACCGGCGTCCCTGCGCGAACTGGTCGCCGCGTGCCTGGCCAAGGACCCGGCGCACCGCCCGACACCGCGTCAGGTCATCGAGTTCGTCTCGCGCGAGGGCCGCACCGGCCCGACGGCGAACTGGCTGCCCCCGGCGGTGGCCGGCGACGTGGCGGCGTTGCGTTCGGTCCTGACCTCGCTGCCCGAACCGCCGGCCAACGACGGACTGACCCTGCCGCACCCCGCCGGGGACTCCGGACGGCCCCCCGCGGACGCCGTGCCCGCCCGCGGCCCGCGTCGGCGGACGGTGCTGCTGGGCGTGGGGGGCGTGGTGCTGGCCGCGGCCGGGGCCGCGACCGCCGTCACCCTGTCGGCCGGTCACGGCACGGCGGGCACGGGTGGCGCCGGGTCCGGGGCCCGGGGCGGGGCGCGGAGCGGGGCGCAGGCGGTCCCGAGTCCCACGGCGACCACGCGCCCGACCTGGTCGGACGTCCGCGAGGGGGTGCTGTCCTGGAAGGTGAGCCCGAGCCAGGCCCAGGGCGACGGGCCGCGCCAGGTGCTCGCGGCCGGCGGCCTGGTGCTGGTCGTCTCGTTCCAGCACGTCCGGGCGCTGGACGCCCAGGGGAACACCAGGTGGACGGTGCGGGCCGCCGACCACGGCGTGGGGTTCACCAGTACCGACCGGCCGCAGCAACTGGCCGCGGTGGACAACGGCGTGCTGTACGTGGGCGCCACCGCCTGGCCGCCGGACGTCACCGTGCCGACCCCGGCGCCCGGCATGCAGCACGGCGGGCTCGTCCTGCTCGCCATCGACCTGGCCGGCGGCACCGTCCGCTGGAGCACCGCCTGCGACCAGCAGAACCTGCTGGGCGCCTTCCGCCTGATCGGCGTCGCCGGGAACCGGGCCCAGCTGGTCGGCCTCGGTGACGGCCAGCTGCACCCCGGGCCGATCGCGGCCGGGAGCAGCACCAACGTCTGGGCGGTGGACCTCTCCTCCCGGCGGGGCGCCTGGTTCCACGGCGACTCCGAGACGCTGGTCTTCGAGGCGCTGCAGCAGGGCGGCGACCACTCGGTGGTCGCCAGCGGCGGCCACTGCGTGGCCCTGGACGCGAACGGCCGGGTCCTCTGGACGAAGAACCGGGCCACCAGCGTGGTCGCCGCCATCGGCGGGTCCTTCCTGCTCGCCGACCAGAACGGCGTGCCCGTCGCGGTCGACCCCTCGACCGGCGACCAGGTCTGGTCGGCACCCGGCCCGTTGCGCCCGTCGATCGACAACGACGCGATCGCGGTGAGCCCGGACGGCGGCACCTTCTACGGACTCTGGAAGGACCAGGACGGCGGGCAGTCGCTCGCCGCCCTCGACAGCACGACCGGTCACGACCGCTGGCGCACGCCGCTGCCCGCCCTCGCGCCGGACACCCGCAACACCGCCGGTGCCCGTCTCCTGCAAGCCGACGGGAACCTCTACTGGATGGCCGACGACGCGGTCGTCTGGGCCCTGGACCCCGCTGCCGGCACGCCGCGCTGGCGCTTCTCCGGCTTCAAGGGCACCGATCCGGCCGGCCTCGGATGGGCGGCCGGTGACAGCCGGCTCTGCGTCGTCGACCCCAACGGCATGGCGGTCGCCGTGCTGCCCTCGAACGGAGTGTGACGTGAAACCGCTGGAACCCGGGGACCCGCTGCGGCTGGGCCCCTACACACTGCAGGGCCGGCTGGGCACGGGCGGCATGGGGGCGGTGTACCTCGGCCGGTCGCCCGGCGGGCGCACCGTCGCGGTGAAGCTGGTCCGGGCCGACCTGGCCGGTGACGCCGGGTTCCGGGCCCGGTTCCGGGCCGAGGTCTCGGCGGCGCGCGCGGCGTCCTCGGCGTTCACCGCACCGGTGGTGGACGCCGACCCGGACGGGCCGATGCCGTGGATGGCGACCGCCTTCGTCCCGGGCATCTCGCTCCAGCAGGCCCTGGACCGGTCGGGACCGCTGCCGGAGACGACCCTGCGGGCGCTGACCGCGGGGGTCGCAGAGGAGTTGCGGAACATCCACGCGGCCCGGCTGACGCACCGTGACCTGAAGCCCGGCAACGTGCTGCTCGCGCTGGACGGCCCGCACGTCATCGACTTCGGGATCGCCCGGGCCGCCGACGGGACCGCGCTCACCACCGCCGGGGTGATCCTCGGCACGCCCGCGTTCATGGCGCCCGAACAGGCCCTGGACGAGGAGGTCCGGCCGCCCGCCGACGTGTTCGCGCTGGGCGCCACCGTCGCCTGCGCCGCGAGCGGTGCGAGCCCGTTCGGCGGCGGCACGGCGCTGGAGATCATGATGCGCGTGGTGGACGCGGAACCCGACCTGGGCGCCGTGCCGCCCGCTCTGCGGCCGCTGGTGGCGGCCTGCCTGGCGAAACGGCCGCAGGAGCGGCCGACGCCGGCCGAGATCGTCGCGGCCGTCGAGCGGTCGGGCGGCTCCACCGCCCACGGCAACTGGCTGCCGCCGGTCCTGATCGCCGCCGTCGAGGAGGCCGCCGCGGTGATCGGCCCGGTGCCGCTGCCCGCCCCGCAGCTCTTCGTCTCCCCCACCGGTCTCACCGAGCCGCTCGCCGCGGCCGCGGGGCCCCAGCCGGCCGGTCCCGCGGCCGCGTTCGGCCCCACCGTCGATCTGAGCCCGGCGGCGGACCGCACGGGGCCGCTCGGCCGGCGCCGGCCGCTGCTGGGCATCGGCGGCGGGCTGGTGCTGGGCGGGGCCGCGGGATCGGCGGCCGCGCTGCTGCTGCGCCACACGCCCTCGAAGGCGACCACCCCGTCCGCCGCGCCCGCGCCCTCGCCCGCCGCCGCCACCACCGACCCGAGCCGGTCACTGGACACCAAGGTGACCGCCACCCCGGTGTGGACGGTCCCCAGCGAGCCGCTGGCCCAGGTCCTGACCACGAAGGACAAGGTCATCGCGGTCGGTCAGAAGCAGATCTGGGCGTACGACCGCTCGGGGGCACGGGTCTGGGGCCCGATCGCCAACACCTTCTCCGAGGCGAACATGGGCATCGGCGGCCTGCCGGCGCTGGTGACCGGTGACCTGCTCTTCGCGGCGAGCCACCTGACCGACCACGCGCTCAGCGCCATCGCCCTGGACACCGGCAAGACCGCCTGGACCGTCGGCAGGCCCGGCCGGACCGTCATGGTGGCCTGGCTCCCGGGAGCCCTCAACGGCATCGTCTACGTCACCGGCAGTATCGCGGCCGCGATCCCCACCACCGGCACGGCGACGTACAGCCCGCCGTCCGACTTCCTGTGGGCGGTGGACCCCTCGACGCGTCAGATCCTCTGGGAGGTCCCGCTCCCTTCCCAGTCCTGGCTCACCCGGCGGATCCTGGTGCCGTCCTCCGGCACCCGTCTGGTGCTGACCAGCTCCAACACCGACCGGACCGCCCCCAAGCTCTCCGACGTGGACACCACCGGGGGCGGTCGGAGCAACTGGACGCAGAACGCCCCGGGCGCCGGCACCCTCACCGACATGTCCTCCTTCCTCGTCCCCTTCAACGACGGACCGCACTGCTCGGCCAACGGCCTCTTCCTGTACGCCTCGGACCACCTCTACGCGGTCGATCCGGCCAGCGGGAACCTGGTCTGGCACACCCGTCAGCAGAGCATGTTCACCTCCGTGGTCGCGTCCCCCGACGGCACGACCGCCTACGCGGCGGGCACGGACGGCAAGGGCAACACCCAGGTCCACGCCGTCGACACCGGCAACGGGGAGCTGCGCTGGGCCGGTTCGGTCCCCGTGTCGGCGCTCGCGCCGATCGCCGCCCTGCAGTACGCCGACGGCACCCTCTACCTGTGGGTGGGCGGCAAGCTCTGGGCACTCGACCCCGCGACCGGAAACGCCCGCTGGACCTACGAGTTCGGCGGGGCCGACCAGTACGCCGCCGCCATCCCGCTCGGCTGCGGTGGCGGCCGGGTCTACGCGACGGGCGAGAACGGGCTGGTGGCCCTGAACGCGACGGGAAAGGCGGACTGAGGCTGCTCCCGTTCCCGACGATCCGTCAAAATCACTGTTAACAAGGGGAGTCTCTGCATTAATCTGAGCTAACGCGCTGCCCGCTGCCGTGACACAGGAGGTGGAGAGATGGTTCAGACGTACACGAATGACCGGATGCCGGGTGGTCTCAAGGGCGCGCTGGTGGTGGTCTGGTTCCAGGCGGTCGTCAACGTCGTCTTCGCGATGAACCTGTTCCACGAGCACCGCACCGACCTCGACAACGGCCGCACCGACGACAGCGGCTTCCTCCTCACGTCCGCCTGGGGGACGCTGGGGATCGCGGCACTCCTGGCGGCCGGCGCCCTGGGTACGGCGGCCCGCCACAACTGGGCGCGGCGCACCGTGATCACGCTGGAGGCGCTGAACATCCTGGGCGGCGTGGTCGTGGTGCTGCTCGGCGGGGTGGTGCCGGGCCTGCTCGCCATGGTGGTCTCGGCGACGGTCATCGGGGGCTTCGGCTCGACGAGGGCGGTCGCCTGGATCTGGGGACGCTGACCTCTGACGGCTGAGCGCCGGGCCCGACGGGCCCACCGCGTGCGCCCGGAGCCCGGGGGTGCCGGCTACATGCCGTGGTCCTCGCCGGTGCAGGCGTCGAGGTAGCGGGTGGCGTCGAAGTGCTGGCCGTGCGTGGGGAAGTACCACGCGATCGCCCGGTACGCCGGGTGGCCGTTGCAGGTGCCGAGGTCGAAGACGACGACGTCGGCCGGCGCCGGGGTCCCGGCGGCCACGCTCTGCCCGGGGCCGACGTACTCGGCCGTGCCGGTGCCGGTGGCCGACGCACCGCCCCAGGACGACCAGGCCAGGTGCTCCACCAGGCCGGTCGGGTCGCCACCGTTGAACACGGTGGCGGGCCGCGGCTGACCGTAGCCCTTCTGCCCCGACGCCCACGACGTACCGAGCACGGGCACCTGGGCCGGCCGGGAGGCGGTGGGCGTGGCGGTGGCGGTGGCCGTGGGGCGGGTGGTGGCGGTGGGGCGGGTGGTGGCGGTGGCCGTGGCGGTGGGCGTCGGCAGCGGGCGCGGTGTGGCGCTCCCGGTGGGGGCCGCGGTGCCGTTGGTCTCGTCCGGGCCGCAGGCGGTCAGGGCGAGGGCGACGAACGCGGTGACCGCAGCGGCTGCGGCGAGACGGTTGACCTTCATGGCGATACCCCCGGGAGCGGTGAGCGATACCGACCGGCCGTCAGCGGCCGGTCACTCGTCTCCACGCGCCAACTACCGCCGTGGATCCCCCCGTTGCGCTCCTGTGACGAAGGCCGGACCGCTCCGGGTCGTTGTCCCGGGCACCCCTCCCCCGGGCACCCCTCCCCCGGGACCCGCCCATCCGGCACCCACGGTTGACCCGTCCACCCAGAACGTCCTGTCCCGGCCTGGGGGCGGCGCCGACGTCCGATGCGGGACGCGGGCACCGGCACCCGGGCCGGGACAGGACGAGGAGTCGGGCTGATGGGGCCCGTGTCAGACGGCGTACCAGGCGGACCAGCTGTGCGTGTCCCAGTTGGCGTTGATGCCGTAGATCTTGCGGGTGGCCGACGCGGGGTGCGGGCGGACGGCCGTCCTGCAGGAACGGCGGTCGGGACGCTCGGCACCACGGCGGTGCAGCCGGCGGCGGGGCGGTGCGGCCGGCGGTGGGCCGGCGTTGGGGCGGCGCTCCTCGCGCCGGGCACTGCGGATCGGGCGCACCGCGGATCCGGCCCCCGGGAAGGCGGGGAGCGGGCGGATCAGCCAGCGATGTCGGCACCGCCTGCGGGCACGGGCGGCAGGTAGCGCCGCGTCAGCAGGGGGGAGGCTTCGTAGCAGCGCCGCAGGAGGGCGAAGGCCCGGTCCTCGGGCCCGGTCGCGGCTCTCGCGGCGATGTCGACGGTCGCGAGGTAGAACAGCAGGTCGACCCGGTTGGACTCGCAGCGGGCGGCGACGTGTTCGAGGCGGTCATGCTCGGCGGCGTGCGCCCAGAGCGCGGCCGTGATCTCGGCGGATTCCCCCCGGCTCCGCGAGGGGTGGCCGGGGCGTCGCTCCAGGACGGTGTAGACGATGTCCACTCACCATCAGCCCCACTGCAGATCGGCGGGGGCGGCGACGGCCGGGGCGACGGGCTGCGTGGGAGCCGGCGCGGCCTCGGCCACGCCGGAGGTCAGTGCGAGAGCGGCACAGAAGAGGACCGCGACCGCGGCGGCCTGGGAGATTCGGGTGCGGATCATGGTGGTGATCTCCTTCTCGGATGGAACGGGGGTGTTGGCCGGTTTCGCGTCCCGCGGTTGACGCTCTGTCCGGTTGCCGTCCGGGCTTCTTCCCTGCCGGCGATCACCAGT
>NZ_BAAALF010000220.1:0-12282 GCF_039528135.1 Kitasatospora nipponensis
GCCGGCGGGGGGCGGGGACCGGGCGCCCCGCGAGGGCCGGGGGCGACCGGAGCCCCGGGGGCAACGGGAGAGCGGGGGGAGCCGCCGTGGTTGACCGCGACAGCACCGACCGCGGTGGCCGGGCCGGCCGCCGCCCCACCGGCGCCCGGGCCTGCGGGCTGGGCCGGCGGCGCGCCTCGCCACTGGTGCTGGCCGGGCGCACGCTGGCCTGCGCGACCTCGCTGGCCGTCCTGGGCACCTGCGGCTTCACCTGGTACGCGGTGCGCTCGCTCTCCTCGGAGCTGACCACCTCCAGCGCGCTCAACGACGTCAAGAAGGGCGCGCCACCGCACCTGGACAACGCCGTCAACCTGCTGCTGATCGGCCTGGACAGCCGCAAGAACATGGACGGCACCGACCTGCCCGACGCCGTGGTGCAGGACGAGCTGCACGCCGGCGGCAGCAGCGAGATCGGCGGCTACAACACCAACACCCTGATGGTGATGCACATCCCGGCCAACGGCGGCCAGGTCACCGCGCTCTCCATCCCGCGCGACGACTACGTGCAGACGGTGGGCGCCGACGGGCGGATGCACAAGATCAAGGAGGCCTACGGCATCGCCAAGGCGGCCGCCGAGACGAAGCTCGCCGGCCACGGCCTGTCCAGGGCCGACCTGGAGCAGCAGAGCCGCGACGCGGGCCGCCGGGCCACCCTGGCCACCGTGCAGGGCTTCCTGGGGATCCCGATCGACCACTTCGCGGAGGTCAACCTGATCGGCTTCTACGACATCGCCAAGGCGGTCGAACCGATCGACGTCTGCCTCAACAGGGCCACCCGGGACCCGAACATGGAGGGGCAGGGCTCCGGCGCCGACTTCCACGCCGGGATCAACACCCTCAACGCCTCGCAGGCGCTCTCCTTCGTCCGCCAGCGGCACAACCTCGCCAACGGGGACCTGGACCGGACCCACCGCCAGCAGGCCTTCATCGCCTCGGTGGTGGCCCGGTTGAAGAAGCAGGGGGTGATCGGCGACCTGGGGCAGATGCAGAAGCTGCTCGACGTGGTCCACAAGGACGTGGTGACCGACGACCGGTGGAACGTGCTGGACTTCGCCCAGCAGGCCCCCAACCTCTCGGGCGGCCACGTGGTGGCCAACACCCTGCCGATCACCGGCTTCGCCACCGTCAACGGCGAGGCGGTCAACAAGGTCGACCCGGTCCAGATCAAGCGGATCGTCCAGCAGCTGACCAGCCGCGACAGCGCGCCGGGGGCGAACGTGGCGGACGGCTCCGCGCCGGCCCCGGCCACCCCCGGCTCCCCCGCCGCCGGCGCCGAGCCCATCGCGACCGACCCCGGCGCGCCGCCCGGCGCCGCCGCCGCCAGGGTCACCGGGACGGTGGACGTGGTCAACGCCTCCAGCACCCCCGGCGCCGCCGGCAACGAGTCCAGGGCCCTGGTCGCGCTCGGCTTCACCGCGGGCCGCGTCGCCCAGGGGCCGCACCAGAGCCGCACCACCGTGCTCTACGGCGCCGGGCAGAAGGAGGCCGCCGACCGGATCGCGGCCCGCTACGGCGTCACGGCCGCGCCGGGCGCCGCGGTGCGGGCCGGGCACGTCGAGGTCACCCTGGGCGCCGGGTACACCCCGCCGACCGGCACCCCCTCCCCCGCGGCACCGAGCAGCGCCCCGGCGGGCGCGGCCGCCGCGGGCGACGACCCGGCGGCCGGGCTGCCGATGCAGGGGCCCGCGGTGCGGATGGGCGGCATCCCCTGCGTGGACTGAACGGCCGCGCCGCGCGGGCCGCGGGCGCACCCCGGGGGTGGTGCGCCCGCGGCGTCCGGGTGATCCGGAACGGGGTTCTCCACCGCCCTGCGAGCAGGGCATAGTGGGACCAACCCGCCCCCGGCGCGGCCGTGCGGCCGGCCTGGCTTCCCCCGATCGGAGTACCCGGTGATCATCGGTCTCGTGACCGCCGTCGCGGCGTCCGTCTGCTACGGCACCGGCTCGGTCCTGCAGGCCGTCGGCTCGCGCCGCTCGGCCCGCGAGGAGGCCGCCGCGCAGGCGGACAGCGGCGGGCTGCAGACCCAGCTCACCGAGCACGGCGGCCCGAGCCTCAGCTCCACCGCCAAGGCCGTGGTCACCTGGGAGTTCATCCTCGGCACGGTGCTGGACTTCGTCGGCTTCCTGCTCGGCGCGCTCTCCGCCCGGCTGCTACCGCTCTTCCTGTCGCAGACGGTGATCAGCGCCAACCTGGTGATCACCGCGCTGTGCAGCATCAAGCTGCTCGGCATCCGGCTGCGGCGCCCCGAGTGGGCCGCGATCGGGGTGGTCTGCGGCGGGCTGGTGCTGCTCGCCGTGGCGGCCGGCCCGGAGGGCACCGGAACCACCCCCACCAGTTCGCACTGGTGGCTGCTGCTGATCTCGGTGGTGGTGATCGGGGGCGGCTCGCTGGTGGTGCGCCGGCTCGGCACCAGCGGCGCGATCGTGGCCGGCCTGCTCTCCGGGCTCGGCTTCGGCGCGCTCGGCATCGGGGTGCGCATCCTGGACGGCGTGGACCCGTTCCGGCTCGGGGAGCTGCTGAGCGATCCGGCGCTGTACGCGATCCTGGTCGGCGGACTGGGCGGGATGTACCTGCACACCGTCGCGCTGCAGATCGGCTCGGTGAACGGCGCCACCGCCGCCCTGGTGGTGGGCGAGACCGTGGTGCCGGGCGTGGTCGGGGTGGTCTGGCTCGGCGACGCCACCCGCCCGGGCCTGGCCTGGCTGGGCGTGCTGGGGTTCGTGCTCGCGGTGGCCGGCGCGGTGGCGGTGGCGCACTACGGCGAGGGCGAGGGCGCGCTCCAGCAGGAGGCCGTCGACCCGGCGCCCGCCTCGCACTGAGGCGGCCCTGCCCGGCCACGACGAGCCGGCCACGACGGGCCGGGCGCGGGTCAGCCCTGCGCGCGCGGGCGCGGCACCCGCTGGCAGCGCGGGCAGTAGTAGCTCGAACGGTTCATCCAGGCGGCCCGCCGGATCGCGGTGGCGCAGCGGTAGCAGGGCTCGCCCTCGCGGCCGTAGGCGTCCAGCGAGCGGGAGAAGTAACCGCTCTCGCCGTTCACGTTGACGTACAGGCTGTCGAAGCTGGTCCCGCCGACCGCGAGCGCCGCGTTCATCACGTCCCGTGCGTTGGTCAGCAGGGTGGCGGCCAGCGGGCGGGTGAGGGTCGCGGTGGGGCGTTCGTAGTGCAGCTTGGAGCGCCAGAGCGCCTCGTCCGCGTAGATGTTGCCGACCCCGCTGATCAGCGTCTGGTCGAGCAGGGCGCGCTTGACCGTGGTGCGCCGGGCGCGCAGGGCGGCGTAGAAGGCCTCGTCGTCGAAGCGCGGGTCGAGCGGGTCGCGGGCGATGTGCGCCAGCGAGCACGGGGTGGACTCCGGGTCGCCGTCCTCGGCCGGCTCGACGGCCAGGCCGCCGAAGGTGCGCTGGTCGACGAAGCGCAGCTCGCGCCCGCCGTCGGTGAAGCTCAGCCGCACCCGCAGGTGCACCTCGTCGTCGGTCGCCGGGTCCTGGACCAGCAGCTGACCGCTCATCCCCAGGTGCCCGATCAGCGCGCAGCCGGTGCCGGGCATCGGCAGCCAGAGGTACTTGCCGCGCCGGTGCGCCTCGCCGAGGGTGGCGCCGGCGAGCCGGTCGGCGAAGTCGCCGGGGCCGGCGCCGTGCCGGCGCACCGCGCGCGGGTGCAGGACCTGCGCCCGGGCGACGGTGCGCCCGCTCACCCAGCGCGCCAGGCCCCGCCGGACCACCTCGACCTCGGGAAGTTCGGGCACCGCCGGATCTCCTGGTTCAGGCCCCGTCGACCGTCGGCGCGGCCTGGGCCGCGTCGTCGGCCCCCGGGGCGGCGGGAGCGGCGGCGAGGGGAGCCGGGTCGTCCGCGTACTTGGCCTTGATCGACCGCCACGCGCTCTCGGCGGCCTTCTGCTCGGCCTCCTTCTTGGAGCGCCCGGTGCCGCTGCCGAAGACCTCGCCGGCCACCCGGGCCGCCGCGTTGAAGGTCTTCTCGTGGTCCGGACCGGACTCCTCGACCACGTACTCGGGCACGCCGATCCCCACCGAGGCGGTGAGCTCCTGGAGGCTGGTCTTCCAGTCCAGGCCGGCGCCCAGCTGGGAGGACTCCGCGATCAGCGGGTCGAAGAGGCGGTGCACGAACTCGGTGGCCGCCTCCAGGCCCTGGTCCAGGTAGACGGCGCCGATCACGGCCTCGACGGTGTCCGCGAGAATCGAGGACTTGTCACGGCCGCCGGTGCCCTCCTCGCCCCGGCCGAGCCGGATGAAGGTGCCGAGCTCCAGACCGCGACCGACCTCGGCGAGCGCGCGGGAGTTGACCACCGCGGCGCGCAGTTTGGCGAGCGTGCCCTCCGGGACATCCGGGTGGATGCGGTAGAGGGTGTCGGTCACCACCAGACCCAGCACCGAGTCGCCGAGGAACTCCAGGCGTTCGTTGGTGGGCAGGCCGCCGTTCTCGTAGGCGAACGAGCGGTGGGTCAGGGAACGCACCAGAAGGGCGCGCTCGAGTTGGTACCCGAGGCGCCCTTCCAGGACGTCGTATGCGGTCGAGGCCGGCCCGCCGCCCTTCCCGCCGTTACCGGGGGACGACTTGCGGGTTGAGTTACCGTCCGACATCGATCCTCGCACCCCGCCGATCAGACCGAGAGGACCTGGCGACGGTTGTACGTGCCGCAGCTCGGGCACGCGATGTGACCCAGCTTCGGCTCGTGGCAGCGGTCGCACGCCACGAGGGCCGGGACAACGGCCTTCCAGTTGGACCGACGGTGGCGCGTGTTGCTGCGCGACATCTTCCGCTTCGGAACAGCCACGGCTACTTCTCCTGGTTCTCGGCGAGACCCTCACGGGTGTCGCTGTTCTCGGTTCCCGGCCGCCGATCAGCGGCACGGCCGCGGGCCTCGTCGCCGGGGGCGGCGGAGAGTCCCTGCAGAGCCGCCCACCGGGGGTCGACGGCGTCGTGCTGGTGGTCCGGGTCGTCGTTGAGCAGGGCTCCACACTCGGAGCACAGGCCCAGGCAGTCTTCCTGGCACACCGGCTGCAGCGGAAGTGCGAGCACCACCGCGTCACGCAGCACCGGTTCGAGGTCGAAGTAGTCGCCCTCGAGCCGGTAAGTCTCTTCTTCGTCCTCGTCGGACGCCTCGTCCTGCGAGGAGGTCTTGCGACCGCGCTCGTCGGTCTCGGGGTAGTAGTACAGCTCCTGGAACGCCACGTCGAGGTCGTCCTCGACCGGCTCCAGACAGCGTACGCACTCCCCCGTCACCTGGGCCTCGGCGGTGCCCGTGACGAGCACTCCCTCGACCACCGACTCCAGCCGCAGCTCCAGCGCGATCTCGCTACCGGTCGGTACGCCGATCACGTCGACAACACCGAGGCCCTCGGGGGCCGGGAAGGTCCGCTCCACCGTGCGCAGCGATCCGGGGCGACGGCCGAGCTCATGCGTGTCGAACACGAGCGGGTCGCGGTGGTCGAGGCGGTTCACGGTTCCTGACTTCCTGGTAGCGGGCGCATCCCTGCGCGGCGCGGGGTGGTTCTCGGGGGTGGTCCGGCCCACCTGGCACTGGTGCGCGGGCAGCCGAACGGTCCGGCAACTCGAAGGCCGGAGTGGTCAGACTACCCGAGAGCGGGCCCAGGCCCAACTTCGCGCCCGGGCCGCCCGCGCTCAGCGACCGCCCAGCTCCCGCAGCCGGGTCATGTCGATCATGCTGGTGTCGAAGAAGCTGGTCTCGTCCAGCCCGGCGGGCTGGGCCACCGGCGCCTGCTGCTCGTAGCCGTAGTTCCCGGCGTACGGGTCGGCCTGCTGGCCGGGGTGGTATCCCGGCTGCTCCTGCTGCTGCTGGTAGCCGTAGTTCCCGCCGTACGGGTCGGCCTGCTGCCCCGGGTGGTAGCCCGGCTGCTGCTGCTCCTGCTGCTGCCAGCCGCCGGCGTACGGGTCGCCCTGGCCGTTCGCCGGGTCGTAGCCGCCGTAGGGGTCGGCCTGCTGCGCCGGGTAGCCGGCCGGCTGCCCGCCGTACTGGGCGGCGCCCGCCTCGGCGTACTCCTGGCCCTGGTAGGCGGCGGCCTGGTACTGGCCCTCGCCCGGCGCGGCCTGCCAGCCGGCCTCGACGGGGGACTCCTGCGGCCAGCTCTGCTGCTGCGGGACGTCCTCGCGGTACCAGGGCTGCTCGTCCTCGTCGGCGAAGCCGGCGGCCACCGCCTCGGCCCGGTCCTTCTGCTGCTGCGCCTGGTCGGCGGCGGCCAGGTAGGCGCCCAGCTCGTCGATCGGAGCCTTGCCGATCAGCTTGTCGCGGCCGCGGCCGACCGCCTCCAGCGTGCCGCTGAGCACGGCCTGCAGGGTGGCGAGCTTCACGTCGACGTACTCGTCGACCTCGGGGCTGGGGCTGACGGCGGGCTGGAACTCCTCGCCGTCCTCCGGCTCGTAGCCGCCCTCACCGCGCAGCTTGTCGCGGCCGCGGCCGACCGCGCCGAGCGTCTTGGTGAGGACCACCTCGAAGTTGGCCAGCTTGCTGTCGACGTAGTCGTCGGCCTCCTGGCGCTTGACGGAGACGTCCTCGCGGGCCTCGGCGAGCAGCCGGTCGGCCTCGGCCTGCGCCCGCCGGACCACCTCGGTGTCGGAGATCAGCGAACCCCGCTCGGCGTGCGCGCCCTGGATGATCCGGTCCGCCTCGCCGCGGGCGTCGGCCACCACCTGCTCGTGGTCGGCCATCACCGACTGCGCCTGGGCGAGCTCGGCGGGCAGGTCGGCCCTCAGCGCCTGCAGCAGGGCCACCAGCTCGGCCCGGTTCACCACGCAGGAGGCCGACATCGGCATCGCACGGGCGTTCTCGACCACGGCGATGATCTCGTCGACTCTGTTCTGCACGTCCACGGGCCTTCTGTCTTTCCGTGAGTACCGCGGGGCGGGAGTACAGACTGTACGTCAGAATCCCGGGGCCGCCGCCGCTACCGGGCGGCCCGCTCGGCGATCCGGTCGACCAGCCTGCGGTGCACGGTGGGCGGGATCAGGTGCGAGACGTCGCCGCCGTAGGCGGCCACCTCCTTGACCAGGGTCGAGGAGAGGAAGCTGTAGGTCGGCGAGGTGGGCATGAACAGGGTGTCCACGCCGGTCAGGCCGCGGTTCATCTGCGCCATCTGCAGCTCGTAGTCGAAGTCGCTGACCGCGCGCAGGCCCTTGACGATCGCCGGGATGCCGCGCTCGCGGCAGAAGTCCACCAGCAGGCCGTGGTGCGACTCCACCTGGACGTTGCTGTACTCCGCGCAGGTCTCCTCGATCAGCGCGATGCGCTCCTCGACGCTGAACAGACCCTGCTTGTTCTTGTTGATCAGCACCGCGACGTGCACCACGTCGTAGAGCTTGGAGGCCCGCTCGATGATGTCGAGGTGCCCGTTGGTGATCGGGTCGAACGAACCCGGACAGACGGCGCGACGCATGCGATGTGGTCCCTTTCGAGTCGGGCGGTCGGTCAGAGGGCCTGTCCGTACCAGAGCGTGCCCTCGCCGTAACGGCGCGAGCGCAGCGCTTCGAAGCCACCGGGCCAGAGGAACTCGCCTCCCCGGGTGCTGCGTTCCACGGTGACGAGTACGTCGTCGCTGAGCCAGCCCCCCAGCCGGAGTGTGAGCAGCATCTCGCGCAGTTCGGCGTCGGTGACGGCGTAGGGCGGGTCGAGGAAGACCAGGTCGTAGGGCTCCTCGGGGGCCGGGCCGGCCACCACCCGCTCGGCGCGCTCCGCCCGCACCTCGGCGCCCGGCAGCGCCACGGTCGCCACGTTGGCACGGATCACCCGGGCCGCGGCGGCGTCCGCCTCCACCAGCAGGACGTGCGCCGCCCCGCGCGAGAGCGCCTCCAGGCCGACCGCGCCCGAGCCGCCGAACAGGTCGAGCAGGCGGGCCCCGGTGAGGCTGCCGCGCAGCGCCGCCAGGGTGGAGAACATCGCCTCACGGGCCTTGTCGGAGGTCGGTCGGGTGCCCCGGCCGGGCGGTACGGCCAGCCGGCGGCCGCCGGCCGCCCCGGCGATGACGCGGGTCATGGTGGGTGAAGGTCCTCTCCTCGCTGCATGCTCACGCTATACGGGCCGGTGGCACCGCGTGCGCATCAGGGGCGGGTGCGCACGCCGCGGTGCCCCGCCCGCACGACGGCGGACGGGGCAGCGGGGCCTCCCTCGGGGGGCGGAGCGGCTCGCCCCCCGGGGGCTCACTCCTGCGGGGTGGCTCCCAGCAGGGCCGGCGAGGCGTAGCGGGACCAGGAGAGGCAGCCGTCGGGCGGGCAGTACTCGGGGCGGCGCGGGTCGTGCCCGAGCTCGCGCAGCTTGGTGCGGACGGAGTCGGGCGTGCGCCCGAAGCGGGCGGCTATCCGGGCGATGGTCTCGTTCTCGTGGAAGCGCCGGACCAGCTCCTCCTCGTGCTGCGGCACCCAGGGGGCGCCGTGTCCGGGGTAGAGCTCGCGCAGCACGTCGCGGTCGGGGATGGGCTCGGAGACGTCGGCGACGATCGCCAGGGCGCGCAGCGCGCGGTTGAGCGCGATCCGCAGGGATGCCACGTCCTCCACCGGCAGGCGCAGCTTGCCGGTGGCGATCGGGGCGGCGGCGGCGCCCTCGCGCCAGCCGGTCAGGGTGAGGGTGACCTCTCGGTCGTCGTCGCTGGCGAGTTCGATCCGAAAGACCTTGTCGCCCAGCGGGAGCTCGTTGAGATGACGAAATGCCATGGCAGGACCCCCAGGTGTCGTGCCGGGAGCGCACCTTGACGGTGCGTCCCGAACACCTTCATTCTCTCCCGGGGCACTGACAACGGGCGGGTCGTCGGTGTCCGGAGCACCGGCTCGCCGCGGGCCCGGTCAGCCCTTGTCGAGGAAGGCCGCGCGCTCCTCGTCGAGCAGGCCGGCCAGGGTGCTGCGCAGGTCCTGGTGCTCGTCCAACTGCGGATCGCGGGCCACCAGTCGGGTGGCCTCCTCGCGGGCGGCGGCGATCACCTCCTCGTCCTCCAGCACCGAGAGCACCTTGAGCGAGGACTTCACGCCGGACTGCGCCTGACCGAGCACGTCGCCCTCGCGGCGCTGCTCGAGGTCGATCCGGGAGAGCTCGAAGCCGTCCAGGGTGGCGGCCACCGCGTCCAGCCGGGCGCGCGCCGCGCTGCCCGCGGGCATCTCGCTGACCAGCAGGCACAGGCCCGGCGCGCTGCCGCGCCCGACCCGCCCGCGCAGCTGGTGCAGTTGGGAGACGCCGAACCGGTCGGCGTCCATGATCACCATGGCGGTGGCGTTGGGCACGTTCACGCCCACCTCGATCACCGTGGTGGCGACCAGCACGTCCACCTGGCCGGCCGAGAAGCGGCGCATCACCTCGTCCTTGGCGTCGGGCGCGAGCCGCCCGTGCAGAATCTCCACCCGCAGGCCGGCCAGCGGCCCCTTGAGCAACTGCTCGGCGGTCTCCACCACCGAGAGCGGCGGGCGTCGCTCCTCGCTGCCGGCGCCCGCGTCCGCGCCGAGCTCCTCGGGGTCCTGGACGGCGGCCTTGCGCTTCCTGGCCGCGGCGGGCGCCGCCTCCTTGGGCTCGTCACCGATCCGCGGGCAGACCACGTACGCCTGGTGGCCCTTGCCGACCTCCTCGCGGACCCGCTCCCAGGCCCGGGTCAGGAAGTTGGGCTTCTCCAGCGCGGGCACCACGTGGCTGGAGATCGGCGAGCGGCCGGCCGGCAGCTGGTCCAGGACGGAGGTCTCCAGGTCGCCGAAGACGGTCATCGCCACGGTGCGCGGGATCGGGGTGGCGGTCATCACCAGCAGGTGCGGGGGCTGCTCGCCCTTGGCCCGCAGCGCGTCGCGCTGCTCGACGCCGAACCGGTGCTGCTCGTCGACCACCACCAGCCCCAGGTCCTGGAACTGCACCCTGTCCTCGATCAGCGCGTGCGTGCCGATCGCGATCCCGGCGTCCCCGCAGGCCATGTCGAGCATCGCCTGGCGGCGCGCCGCGGTGCCCATCGAGCCGGTCAGCAGCACCACCTTGGTGCCGAACTCCGCGCCGCCGAGCATCCCGCCCTCGGCCAGCTCGCCCATCATCTCGACGATCGAGCGGTGGTGCTGCTGGGCCAGCACCTCGGTCGGCGCCAGCAGGACGGCCTGCCCGCCGGCGTCCACCACGGTGAGCATCGCGCGCAGCGCCACCAGCGTCTTGCCGGAGCCCACCTCGCCCTGCAGCAGCCGGTGCATCGGGTGCTCGGTGGCGAGGTCGGCGAAGATCTCGGCGCAGACCGCTTGTTGGCCGGCGGTGAGGGTGAAGGGGAGCTTGCCGTCGAAGGCGTCCAGCAGGGCGCCGGTGCGGGCCGCGCGGGGCTTGGCGGGCAGCGCGGAGTCGGCGGCCCGGCGCTGGGCGAGGGCGACCTGCAGGACGAACGCCTCGTCCCAGCGCAGCCGGTCCCTGGCCTGCTCCAGCTCGGCCCGGTTGCGCGGGCGGTGGACGAGTTCGAGCGCCTCGGGCAGCCCGATCAGCCCGCGCTGCTCGCGCAGCGCGGGCGGCAGCGGCTCGCCGACGTCGCCCAGGTGCTTGGCGAGCGCGGTCTCCACGCAGATCGACAGCTTCCAGCTGGGCAGTTGGGCACTGGCCGGGTAGACCGGGATCAGCCGGCCGGCGAACTGCCGGGCGGTGTCGCCGTCGGCCTCCTCGTCCAGCAACTGGTAGTCCGGGGAGGCGAGCTGGCGGGTGCGGTTGAACAGGCCCACCTTGCCCGCGAAGAGCCCCTGCGCCCCGGGGAGCAGCTCCTTGTGGCGCCAGCCCTGGTTGAAGAACACCAGGGTCAGCCGGCCGCGGCCGTCGGTGACCACCACCTCGAGGCGGTCGCCCTTGCGGCCCCGGAACGGGATCAGGGTGACCTTCTCGATCCGGGCGAGCACGGTGACGTGCTCGTCCACCTCGAGGTCGTCGAGACTGGTCAGCTCGCCGCGCTCGGCGTAGCGGCGCGGGTAGTGGTGCAGCAGGTCGCCGACCGTGCGCAGCTTGAGGCTGTCGGCGAGCACCTTCGCGGTGCGGTCGCCGACCAGCTTGGTCAGGGGTTCGTCCAGTGCGGCCATCAGACCCTATGGAACACCACCACGCCGACAGCGCGGGCACGGGACGGGCCCGCGGCGCGCGCCGTTCGGACGCTACTCGACGCCGATGAGCAGCGGCGCGCTCTCCTGGCCGCCTGCGAAGACCACCGTGTCCACCTCGGGGCGCCGGCGCCGGGCGTGCGCGACCAGCTGCGCGGCCAGCCCCTCGGGGGCGTCCTCGCCGAGCACCAGGGTGACCAGTTCGCCGCCGGCCGCCAGCATCCGGGAGAGCACCTCGGCGCCGGTGGCCGCGATGCCCGAGCCGATCACCGCCACGTCCCCGTCGATCAGACCGAGCACGTCACCGGCCTGGCAGACGCCGGCCATGGTCCAGGACTCCCCCTCGGCGACGGCCAGTTCGGCGTACCGGGTGGCGCCGGCGGCGGAGGTCATGGCGACCACGTCCTCGTCGAAGCGCCGGCCCGCCTCGTGCACGGCCAGCGCGGCCAGGCCCTGCACCGGCGAGCGGGTGGGCAGCACGGCGATCCGCACGCCCTCCTCGCGCAGCTGGTCGGCGGCGGCGCCCGCGCTCGCCCGCAGCTCCGGGTCGTTGAGCAGCACGATCACCTCGGCGGCGGCGCAGCGCCGGACCGCCTCGACGAGTTCGGCGCTGGAGGGCGGGGCGTCGGGGCCGGCCGGCAGCAGGTCGGTGCCGGCCGAGTGGCACAGGTCCGCCAGGCCCTCGCCGGTGACCACGCTGAGCACCGCCCGCAGGGCCGGCGCGGGCCCGGATCCACCGCCGGCACCGCCCGCACCGCCGGGCGCGCCCGAGCGGCCGGCGGCCTCGGCGAAGTGGGTGATCCGGATCCGGTGCGGGCGGCCCGCCTCGACGCCGGCCTCCACCGCCGCGCCCGCGTCGTCCACGTGCACGTGCACGTTCCACAGGCCGTCGCCGCCGCCGATCACCAGCGAGTCGCCCAGCTCCGCCAGCCGGTCACGCAGGGCGGGCAGCGCCTGGTCGGGGGCGTCCAGCAGGTAGATCACCTCGAAGGCGGGGTGGCCGGGCAGCCGGACCGGCTCCGCGCAGCCGGCCGCCGGCGCCGGCAGGTCCTGCCCCAGCGCGAGCGGACCCATCGGCTGCCGGCCGGCCACCGCGTCGGCCAGCGCGCCCAGCACCGCCACCAGGCCGCGCCCGCCCGCGTCCACCACGCCGGCCCTGGCCAGCACCGCCAGCTGCGCGGGGGTGCGCAGCAG
>NZ_BAAALF010000221.1:0-10135 GCF_039528135.1 Kitasatospora nipponensis
GAACGACCAGGCCGCCGCCTTCGGCATGGCGAACACCACCTACGCGGACGCGGCCGGCTACAGCGCCGACACCAAGAGCACCGCGAAGGACCAGCTCAAGCTGGCCGAGCAGGTGGCACGCAACCCGATCTTCCAGCAGATCGTGGCCGAGCCGGACAGCACCATCAACGGCACCAAGATCTTCAACACCAACGCGCTGCTCAACCCGAAGACCGGGGTCATCGGCACCAAGACCGGCTCCAGCACGCCGGCCGGCAGCTGCCTGATGTGGGCGGCCACCAAGACCGTCGGCGGGACCCAGCAGCTGCTGCTCGGGGTCACCCTGGGCCAGCCGGCCACCACCACGGACAACATCCTCAAGGCGGCGCAGACCGTCAGCGCGAAGATCATCACGGCCGGCCAGAACGGTCTGACCGGTCAGACCCTGGCCAAGCAGGGCGACGTGGTCGGCTACGTGGACGACGGCCTCGGCGGCCGGGTGCCGGTGGTGGCGACCAAGGACGTCACGGTGGCCGGCTGGCAGGGGATCTCCACCACCCTGACGCTCACCCCGGGACCGGTCGGCATCGCGCACGCGGCCAAGGCCGGCACCCAGGTCGGCATCCTGACCGCGGGCGAGGGCGCCACCCAGGTGCAGGTCCCGGTGGTGCTGCAGCACGACCTCGCGCCGCCGTCGATCCTCTCCCGCCTCACCCGACTGCTCTGACCGGCCCTCAGCCGCCGGCCGCCCCGCCCTCCTGATCCGCCCCGCCGTCCTGGTCGGCCCCGCCGCTCCGGTCGGCGGGGCCTTCTGTCTTCCCGCCGCCGCCGCCGTCGCCGTCGCCGTCGCCCGCCCCACCGCCCCTGCCACCCTTGGAGCGCTTGCCACCCTTGGCGGCGGGGCGGGGCCGGAGCGCCGGCTCGGGCCCCAGCAACTGGGCCAGCGGCTCCTCCTCGGACATCACCCGGCCCAGCGCGATCGCGAAGGTCACCGCGGTGAAGAGCACGATCAGCCAGGACAGAAAGGTGAAGAAGACCCCGTAGGGGCCGAACTGCGCGACGCTGCGCGCCATCGCGTGCGGCAGGTAGACCTGGGAGGCGACCCCGACCCCGGTCATCGCCGCCCCGCAGAGCAGCGCGCCCGGCAGCAGGGGCAGCCAGCGCACCCGGCCGCCGAGCAGCAGGTGCTGGGTCCACCACCAGAGCAGGGTGCCGACCACCATGGTCAGCGGCAGCCCGAGCCACCAGCCCAGGCCGAACCCCTTGCGCAGCGGTGCCTGCAGGGCCAGCACGGTCAGCCAGATCACCACCCAGGCCAGCCAGCGCCAGGCCGCCAGCCGGGTGGGGGAGCGCGGCAGCTCCCAGCAGCGCTCGCAGACCCGCTGCATGGCGCGGCTCAGCGCGGTGGCCGACAGGATCGTGATCAGCGCCCCGAGCACGCCGAAGCCGTGCGACTCGTCGTCGTGCGGGTTCGCCATGACCTGCTGCACCTGGTCGGCCGTGGCGCCCTGCAGCCCCAGCTGCTCGCGCAGCGAGCTGAGCAGGCCGTTGCGGATCGAGGCGGGGGCGAAGACGGCGACCACGAAGAGCGCCGGCAGCGCGCTGAGGAACGTCTGCGCGGCCAGCCGGCTCGCGCAGTCCAGGACGTTCACCCGGATCAGCTGCCGCAGGGCCCGCCCGATCAGCGGGATCACCTCGGGCAGGGCCCTGGCGGTGCCGGAGAGCTCGTCGACCCGCGCGCGGGCCCTGGACCACCGCCCCACACCCGCTCCTTCCAGCGCCGCCGTCCGGTGATCACAGGATCACCCGGCGCTCCGCACCCCGCATCCGCGCCCGCCGCCGGCACCCGCCGCGGGAACGCCGAAGGGCCCGTACGGCGACGTACGGGCCCTTCGGAGCGGATCGGGTGCGTCGCCTACTTCGCCCGGCCCTTGCCGGTGAGCTTGGCGAAGCGGGACTGCAGGCCCCAGACGGTGACCCGCCACAGCGCCTCGACGACGATGTTGCGGCTCATCTTGGAGGCGCCGTGCTCGCGCTCGACGAAGGTGATCGGCACCTCGGCGACCTTGAAGCCGGCCTTGACCGTGCGCCAGGCCAGGTCGACCTGGAAGCAGTAGCCGGCCGAGGCGACCTCGTCCATGCCCAGGCCCAGCAGGGTCTCCTTGCGGAAGGCGCGGTACCCGCCGGTGACGTCCTTCATCGGGACGCCGAGCATCAGACGCGAGTAGGTCGAGCCGCCGCGGGAGAGGATCAGACGGGACTTGGGCCAGTTCACGACCTTGCCGCCGGGCACCCAGCGCGAGCCCATCACCAGGTCGGCGCCGCGCAGCGCGGTCAGCAGGCGGTAGAGCTCCTCGGGCTGGTGCGAGCCGTCGGCGTCCATCTCGACCAGGACGGAGTACCCGTTGTCGATGCCCCAGCGGAAGCCGGCCAGGTACGCCGCGCCGAGGCCCTCCTTGCCCTTGCGGTGCAGGACGTGGACCTGCTCGTCCCGCTCGGCGATCTTGTCGGCCATCTCGCCGGTGCCGTCGGGGCTGTTGTCGTCGGCGACCAGGATGTGCACCTCGGGGACGGCAGCCCGGACCCGGGAGGTGATCCGTTCGACGTTCTCGGCCTCGTTGTAGGTCGGAATGATGACCAGCACCTTGCCGAGGTCGGCGAAGGAGTGCTCCTGGGGCGCAGTCACGTACGAGCCTTTCGGGTTGCGCCGTGTCCACCCTGGACACAACGTCGCGTCGTCTTCGGTGATCGGAGCTCCGTCCAGGGGGGACGGGCCGCCCGCCGGGGAATCTGGTACGGGGCACCACCAGTGCCGATGGTAGCGACCCGTGGCGCGAGGCCGTTAGCCAGGCACCTCACGGCCCCTGTGGACCCGCCCCGGCTCCGGCCCCGGCGGGTCCCCGGCGGTCCGAAGCGGCGTCCACGGGCTGGACGCCCCGGCGCCGGGTCCCTTCCGGCGCCCGCCCGCCCTCCGGTCCGCCGCCTGGATTCCGGGCCGGTTTCCGCCCGGTTTCCACCACGGACGCACCCGGCGCGACCTGAACACTCCGTCAGTCCAGCAGGGCGGATCCCTGACTAGTTGTTGCTTGCGGCGGTGGTGACCGGACCCGGATGCTGACGATCCATCGGCACGGGAACCACCGCGGCGGGTCACCACGGAGCGAGGGAGCACGCATGTCAGAAGAGACCGGAGCGGACGGCACCGGGGGCGAGGTCAACCGGCTGAAGGCCAACTCGGTCGGCCTGGTGGGCGTCGTCTTCATGGCGATCGCGACCGCGGCCCCGATCACCGCGATGACCGGAAACCTGCCGATCATCGTGGGCCAGGGCAACGGCATCGGAGCGCCGGCCGCCTACATCTTCGCCACCCTGGTGCTGACGGTCTTCTCGGTCGGCTACGTCGCGATGGCCCGGCACATCACGGCCGCCGGCGCCTTCTACGGCTTCATCTCGCACGGCCTGGGCCGGGTGATGGGGATGGCCTCGGGCCTGCTAGCGGTGCTCGCCTACATCGTCTTCGAGGCGTCGATCATCGGCTTCTTCGCCTACTCGCTGCGCGGCCTGGTCGCCTCCCAGCTGGGGGTGACGCTGGCCTGGGGCTGGTACGCGCTCTTCGGGCTGCTGGTGATCGCGGTGATGGCCTTCTTCGACATCCACCTCACCGCCCGGGTGCTGGGGGTCGCGCTGGTGCTGGAGATCGCGGTGCTGGGCGCGGCCTCGGTCGCGGTGGCGCTCAGCGGTGGTGGCCCGGACGGCATCCCGATGGCGGCGATCAACCCGCTGAACGCCTTCAAGGGGGTCGGCGGCTCCGGAACGGCGGCCGCGGGCCTGGGCCTCTTCTTCGCCTTCTGGTCGTGGGTCGGCTTCGAGTCCACCGCGATGTACGGCGAGGAGTCCCGCGACCCCAAGCGGGTGGTCCCGCGGGCCACCCTGATCTCGGTGGTCGGCGTCGGCGTCTTCTACGTCTTCGTCTCCTGGATGATCATCTCCGGCAACGGGGTGGAGAACGCGATCCACATCGCGAACGGCCTGGTGCCCGGCAAGGACGGCAACAACCTCTTCTTCGACCCGCTGGGCGCGCACTTCGGCGCCTGGGCGGTCAAGGTCTTCCAGTGGCTGGTGGTGACCGGCTCGTTCGCCTGTGCGATGGCCTTCCACCAGTGCGCCGCCCGCTACCTCTACGCGATCGGCCGCGAGGGCTTCATCCACCCGGCGCTGGGCCGCACCCACCCGCGGCACGGCTCGCCGTACGTCGCCTCGGCCGTCCAGTCGGTGATCGCCATCGCGCTGGTGGTGGCGTTCCTGGCCGCCGGCCTGGACCCCTACGTGCACCTCTACTCGCTGCTCGCGCTGCTCGGCACGATGGCGATCCTGATCGTCCAGACGCTCTGCTCCTTCGCGGTGATCGGCTACTTCCACAAGCAGGGCAAGCACCCGGAGACCAAGCACTGGTTCCGCACCCTGACCGCGCCACTGCTCGGCGGGGTCTCGATGGCCTGCGTGGTGGTGCTGCTGGTGAAGAACATGGACACCGCGGCCGGACCGGCCGCCTCCACGCTGCTCTTCAAGCTGATCCCGTACCTGGTGATCGGCACCTTCCTGGGCGGCATCGCGCTGGCGCTCTACATGAAGAACCGCCGGCCGGAGCGGTACGCCCGGATGGGCCGGATCATCCTCGAGGACGCCGCCGAGCGCCCTGCCGTCGAGCCGGTCCCCGCCGGCCGGCCCTGAACCCCACACCCCTACACCCCCACACCCCCCTTCGGTACCTCCACCCCCACGCTCCGCGACCCTCACCACCCCTCCGAGAGGACCTCACATGCCCCGCACCAACCCCCTACACGCGCTGCGCAAGATGGCCGCCGAGCACGCCGCGGCCGACCGGCTGCGGCTGGCCCCCGGCGAGCTGCGCGAGCTGCGCGCGGACGCCGCCGCCGAACCGGGCGCCCTGGGCCGGCGCGAGCTGCTGCGCGCCGCGGCACTGTCCGGGGTCGGCGTGGCGGCGCTCGGCGCGGGCCTGACGGCCGGCACCGGCCGGGCGGCGGCGGCACCGGCCGGCGCGGCCCGTCCCCAGCTGGGCAAGGACGCCCGGGTGGTGATCGTCGGAGCCGGCATCGCCGGTCTCAACGCGGCCCTGACGCTGGCCGACGCCGGCGTGCGGAGCACGATCTACGAGGCCAACCCGGACCGGATCGGCGGCCGGATGTACTCCCAGACCAGTTACTGGGACAACGGCCAGACCAGCGAGGTCGGCGGCGAGCTGATCGACACCGACCACGTCACGCTGCTCGCGCTCTGCAAGCGCTTCGGCCTGCCGCTGGTGGACTTCGCCGCCGCCGGGCCGGCCGGTGCCCGCGAGGTGCTCTGGTTCGACGGCCGCTACTACCCGCGCGAGCAGGCCGACCTGGACTTCGCCCCGGTCTGGCGCCGCCTGCAGGCCGACGGCGCGGCCGCCGGTGACGTCTCCTGGGACTCCAGCAGCGCCGCAGGCCGGGCCTTCGACGCGATGACGGTCCGCCAGTGGATCGAGTCCCGGGTGCCCGGTGGGATGCACTCCCAGCTGGGCCGCTGGCTGGACGTGGGGTACAACGTCGAGTACGGCGCCGACACCACGGTCCAGTCCTCGCTGGCGATCGTCCAGCAGCTCGGCGGCCAGAGCGACCCGCAGCACTTCAACCTCTGGGGCGAGAGCGACGAGCGCTTCCACGTGGTCGGCGGCAACGACCAGGTCCCGCACGCGATAGCCGCCGCGCTGCCGGCCGGCAGCATCCGGCTGGGCCACGAGCTGCTGGCCGTGCGGGCCAACAGCGACGGCACCCAGACGCTGACCTTCTCGGTGGGCGGCACCACCAGGACCGTCACCGCCGACCACACCGTCATCACCGTGCCGCTGGGTGTCCTGCAGCGCCTGGACCTCTCCCGGGCCCGCTTCGACGGCCGGATGACCAACCTGCTGCGCGATGCCCGGATGGGCTCCTGCACCAAGCTCAACATGCAGTTCGACCAGCGCACCTGGCTGGGCCGCGGCCCGTGGCCGGGGGTCTCGGGCGGTGACCTGTTCAGCGACCTCCCGCTGCAGCAGACCTGGGACACCACCAAGCCGCAGGCCGGTACCTCGGGCATCCTGCTGCAGTACGGCGGCGGATCGCTGGCGCACTCGCTGACGCCGTCGGGCCCGTTCAACACCGCGCAGCAGGACCCGTACGTGCGGGACCTGGTGGGCCGGGTGCTCGGCCAGGTCGACCAGGCCTACCCCGGCACCCGGGCCCAGTGGAACGGCAAGGCGCAGCTCTCGGCCTGGCACCGCAACCCGTACTCCTGGGGCGCCTACTCGTACTGGCCGGTCAACTACCTGCACCGGTACGCCGGTTACGAGGCGACCCGGCAGGGCAACATCCACCTCGGCGGCGAGCACACCTCGGTGGACTTCCAGGGCTTCATGAACGGTGGCGCCGAGCAGGGCGAGCGGGTGGCCCGGGAGGTGCTGGCCGACCTGGCCTGAACACGTCGCGGGCGGCCCGGCGTCACGTCGGGCCGCCCGCGCCGGGGCCCCCGGTGCGGCGTCCTGCCGCACGCGGGGGCCCCGGCGTGTCCGGTCGGGTTCACGGCTCCTGCTGATCGTCCTTCAGCGACTGCTTCAAACCGTCCAGCAGCAGCACGAAGTTGTCCAGGTCAGTGCCCTCGCACCACTCGGGCGGGGGCGTGATCGTCTCGTTCATGCCCCGACGCTAGCCCGAGCGGATCAACAACCGATAAGCGCCGCGCGGGCGTTCGGCGAATTCAGTTGCACTTGAGCCCGCTGGACTGCCAACTGCCGGCGTCCACCATGGTGGTGGGTGCGAAGGCCTCCGGGGGGAAGGCCTTGCCGTCGCGCAGCTTGTCGACCATGGTCTGCACCGCGAGCGCGCCCACGTCGGTCCCGCTGATGTAGAGCGCGGCCCGCATGCCGGTGGGCCGCCCGGCGCGCCAGTCCTTGCAGGCCAGGTAGGCGCCCAGGCCCACCCCGATCACGTTGTCGGTGCTGACCCCGGCGGCCTGCAGCGCGTCCAGGCTGCCCTGGACGTTCTCGTCGTTGCAGCCCCAGACGATCCAGTGCTTGACCGTGGGGTTGGCGGCGATGGTCAGCGCCACCTGCTTCTGCGCGCCGGCCACGGTGTTGTCCGAGTCGATGTCCAGCGTGTGCAACTGCCCGTTGGCGGCGAAGAATGCCTCACCGGCCGCGTTCACCCGGTCCCCGCAGACGGTGACGTCCTGCTCCCAGGAGGCGATGATCCTGGTGTCGGCGGGGTTCCACCCCGTCTTCCGGTACTCCTGGGCGGCCCGCTTGCCGATCTCGGTGCCCATCTGCTCGCCACTGAAGCCGACCCGCGCCACCAGGTTCTGGTGGGCGCAGGCCCCCGGCAGCGGACCGGTCGTGCAGACCTGGTCGTCCGAGGTGAGCAGCGCCATCCGGTTGTCCTTGGCGGTCTGCACCAGCTCCGGTCCCACCGCCGGGTCCGGCACCACGATGATCACGCCCTGGTTCTTGTGCGCGGCCGCCGCCTTGACCTCGCTGACCGCCTTCTGGGCGTCGCTGCCCAGGTCCACCATCTGCAGGTCGACGCCCAGTTGGTCCGCTCTGGCCTTGGCGCCGGCGGCCTCGTCGACGAAGTACCCCTGGTCCCCCTGTTTCTGCAGGTAGGCGATGGAGATCTGCCCCTTCACCCTGGCGATCCCGTCCCCGGACCCTCCCGAGCTCGAACAGGCCGTCAGGCCGAGCAGCAGGACGAGGGCCAGGCCGGCCGGGGTGGCCGCACGGCGCCGGTGGCGTGCAGTGAACATGTGGTGCTCCAGAGCAGGGGTGGGCGGGGCGTTGGCAGTGGGGGATGCGTCGACCCATCAGAATCGGACGCATTCAAACGCAATGCCACATGACAATCCCTGCCGACAGTGCGCGTCAAGGCTCGTGCAGTGATCGGTTCTGCTTGATATCGGCCCGTGACCTGGGCGAGTCCTCAAGGGGTGACCGGCCCCTGTCCGGAGAGGGCCGGCCCGCGCGGTGATTCCTGGTGGAACCTGGTTCCTGTCGTTGGAAACCGTCGCACGCCTGGACGGCGCCGCCGGTGGCGCCTCGTGGCGTCTCCCGTGGGCGTCCCGCCCCCGTCGGCGGCCGGCCGGGTGCGGGTGGCAATGTCGAGATCTCCGCTGGTGCGATCCGCTAGTCTGTTACCCGTCATGCGGTCATCCCGCCGCATGCCCCGGGGGGCGCGTACGCACCTCCCCGAGCACGGCCATGGGCCGGGCCCCAGTAGCTCAGGGGATAGAGCACAGCTCTCCTAAAGCTGGTGTCGCAGGTTCGAATCCTGCCTGGGGCACAGGGAGCGGCGCCTCGGCGCCGCACGACGGACGGGTGGGGTGCGGTGGACGCGCCCCACCCGTCCGTCTCTTTTGCGTCCGGGGCGCCGTCGCTCGGTCCGCGGTGCCGTCGCGTCCGCCGGGTGTCCTGCGGTCGCGCCAAGAGTTCATCTGGGGCAGAGCATCTCTGCTACCGAATATGTCGCTTACCGATGTAATCTGCGGGGCGCCGGGCAGCCCCGGTGCGCCCGTGCGACGGCGCGAGGATCCGACGAGCCGGGGAGCCCAGCATGGTCGTGCCTGCGGAACGGATCGGGCCGCCGGCGGCGCCCACCCGCGCGGTCCGGCTGCGGCGGCTGCTGACCACCGAGCGCCCGCGCCCGGATCTGGTCCGCTCGCGTCCGTGGGCCTGGCGACTGGCGGTGGCCACGGTCTGCTTCGGCGCCTTCATGGGCCAACTCGACGCCAGCATCGTCACCCTGACCTACCGTTCGCTGGGTGGGGAGTTCCACACCTCGCCGGCCGGCGTCGAATGGGTCTCGCTGGCCTACCTGCTGACGCTGGTGGCCCTGCTGGTGCCGGTCGGCCGGCTCTCCGACGTGCACGGCCGCAAGCTGCTCTACCTGTACGGCTTCGCCGTCTTCACCGCGGCCTCCGCCGTCTGCGGGCTGGCCCCCGGGCTGGGCGCGCTGGTGGCCTTCCGGGTCGTGCAGGCGGTCGGCGCGGCGCTGATGCAGGCCAACAGCGTGGCGCTGGTGGCCACCAGCGCGCCCCCGCACCGGATGCGTGCCGCGCTGGGCGTCCAGGCGGCCGGACAGGCGATCGGCCTGGCCCTGGGGCCCACGGTCGGTGGGGCGCTGGTCGCCACGCTCGGCTGGCGCTGGGTGTTCGGCGTCAACGTCCCCGTGGGGATCCTCGCGCTGGTGGCCGGCCACTACCTGCTGCCGCGCACCTGCGGCCGGGCGGTCGCGGCCCGCACCGACGTGCCCGGCGTGGCCCTGCTCGCCGCCGCGAGCACGGCCGGGCTGCTGGCGCTGTCGGTGGTCTCGGGCCTGGGCCCGCCGCCCTGGACGGCGCTCCTGCTCGCCGTGTCCGCCGGCCTCGCGGGCGGGGCCTTCCTGCGCCGCCAGCGCCGCTGCCCCGCCCCGCTGATCGACCTGCGGCTGCTGCGCGCCGCGCGGATCGGCCCGGGCCTGCTCGCCGGACTCTGCGGCTACCTGGTGCTGTTCGGGCCGCTCGTCCTGGTGCCCGTCGCCCTCGCCGGGCCGGCGGGCTCCGACGGATCGACACTGGCCACCGGCCTGGTGCTGACCGCGCTGCCGGTCGGCTTCGCCATCGCCGCGACCGGCGCCGAGCGCCTGCTGCCGCCGGGCTGGAGCGATGTGCGGCGCAGCCGGGCCGGCGCGGCGGGCTGCGTCGGCGCGCTGCTGCTGATGGCGCTGCTGCCCTGGCAGGCCGCGCTGCTGCCCGGTCCGCTCGCGCTGCTCGGCCTGGCCCTGGGCACCTTCGTGCCGGCCAACAACACGCTGGTGATGCGGGCGGTGCCGGCCGCGGCGGCCGGCACCGGCGGGGGCATGGTCAACATGACCCGCGGGCTGGGC
Organism: Kitasatospora nipponensis; assembly: GCF_039528135.1. Taxonomy (NCBI): domain Bacteria; kingdom Bacillati; phylum Actinomycetota; class Actinomycetes; order Kitasatosporales; family Streptomycetaceae; genus Kitasatospora; species Kitasatospora nipponensis. The sequence continues at coordinate 9,915 of NZ_BAAALF010000221.1, forward strand.
ACCGCGATCGGGGTGGCGGCCGTCACGCTGGCCCTGCACCTGGTCCCGGGCCCGGACGGCGTGCGGGTGGCGGTGCTGACCCTGGCTGCCTTCGCCCTGCTGGCCCTGGCCACCACCTGCCGTGACCGCCCCGGGCCCTGACCCGCGCTCAGCCTCCCGCGGCTCCCGCGGCTCCCGCGGCTCCCGCGGCTCCCGCGGGGCGGGGGGGGGGGGGGGGCGCC
>NZ_BAAALF010000221.1:10256-12213 GCF_039528135.1 Kitasatospora nipponensis
AGGCACCGCGTAGTAGGGCACCAGGACCCGCCGGGTGCGGTGCCAGGAGCGGCGCACCGGCAGCAGCGCGGGCAGCACGTCGGGGCTCTGGCCGGCCAGGATCGCCAGCCGGCAGGCCTCGCAGGCAGGACGCCGGCTCGCCGCGGCCTCGCGCGGGCTCAGGTGCGGGCGGCCCTTGCGCTTGGGGCCCTTGCCGCCGCCGTGCCCGCCGCCGGCCGGCCCGGCGGCCGGTGCGTGCAGCGGGTTGTAGAAGCAACGGGTCACCCGGGCGTGCGGGCGCCGCCCGGCCAGCCGCTCGTGCGCGGCGGCCAGCCGCTCGACGGCCCGCTCCGCCAGCACCACCGCGGCGGCCAGGTCGGGCAGGTCGGCGGCCTCGTCGAGCAGCTTCCCGGCGGCCTGGTACGCCTCGCTGGCCCAGAGGTAGTCGGTGCCGGCCGGACCGGCGGCCAGCCCGGGCGGGAACCGCGGCTCGGCGGCCCGCATCACGTCGCCCGCCTCGGTGACCCGCTCCTCGGCGTGCCGGCGCAGGCGCTCCAGCAGGGTCCGCCACTCGTGCAGCACCAGCTCCTGCTGCTCCCGGGACATCGCTTCGGCCCGGGTCGCCCGCTCGGGCCCGCGCTGTGGGCCCGGTCGCCCAGCAGCCGCAGGAACCACCAGTGACGCAACACCGCCGCCTCCTCGATCCACGCGTTCGTGGGCAGAACGCTCCCACAGGCCGCCGCGGCGCCGGGCGGCGGGGGCCGGTGCGCCGTCCGCCATGTGGATGATCAGCTAGGAGGGTTTCTGGGCGTCAGCCCTGGCATTTACCATGCATCTGCACCTGAATCCCTGGCTGCTAAGAGGGCCGGCCGGGTGCGGCGCCCGCTGTGGCGCTCGGCACGAGGAGCGGCAGATGATCGTCGGAGACCTCCTGGAGGTGCCTGACCTCCGCCTGGAACTGGCCTGGGGACCGCCGGAGCTGCTGGACCGCGCGGTCACCGGCGTGACCTCCACCGACCTCCAGGACCCGGCCCGCTACCTGCAGCCCGGCGAGCTGGTGCTCTCCGGACTGGTCTGGTGGCAGCCCGACCACCCCTCGGCCCAGGCGCTCGCGCTGCGCTTCGCGACCTCACTGCGCAGCGCCGGGGTGGCGGCCCTGCTGGCCGGCGAGGGCACCCACGGGGAGGTGCCCGCCGGGCTCGTGGAGGCCTGCCGGGTGCACGGGATCCCGCTCTTCTCGGTGCCCGCCGGCACCAGCTTCCGGGCCGTCACCGACCGGGTCTACCTGCGGCTCTGGGGCGAGCTGCGGTCCGGCCCGGAGACCGCGGCGGTGCCGGAGGAGGCCCGCCGGGAGCTGGTCGAGCTGATGTACGCGGGGGCGCCGCCGGCCATGGTGCTGGACCGGGCGGTCTCCCGGCTGGGCTGCGGGCCCTGCTCGCTGGTCACCGCCTCCGGCCGCACGGTCGCCACCTCGGACGGCGCGCCGGACCCGGCGCCGGAGGACGTCCGGCGCGCGCTGCCGGCCCCCGACGGGGAGTCCGCCGGTGTCGGGGCGGGCGCACCGGCGGGCGGCGCGGCCGCGCTGCTGGTCGGGCAGGGCGGCGAGACGCCGTTCGACGCCTGGTACCTCTACCCGCACGCCCCCGGGCCCGGCCGGGCCGCGGTCCTGCACGGGCTGGCGGACGTGCTGGCCACGCTCTGGACCCGCTCGCGCGGGGAGGCCGCCGAGCGCCGCCGGTCGGCCGGGCGGCTGGCGAGCCTGCTGGGCGCGGAGAGCGCCGCGCACCCGGCCGAGCTCGCCGAGGCGCTGGCCGCCTGCGGCCTGCCACCGAACGCCCCGCTGATCCCGCTGACCGCGCGGATCGACGGGCTGGACGCGCCCTGGGCCCCCGACGCGCTGGCCGAGGCGCTGCGCGGCGCCCTGCCGGCCGCGGCGCCGGGGGCGGGCCCGGCGCCGTTCGCGGTCGGTGCCGACGAC
>NZ_BAAALF010000222.1:0-12209 GCF_039528135.1 Kitasatospora nipponensis
GGGGGGGGGGGCGGCGGGGCGCCGGCGCAGCCGCCCTGCGGCAGCCCTCAGCCGGCCGGCCGCTCGGCCCCGACCAGGGCCAGGTCGGTCCACCGCACGCCCGGCCGCCCGTGCGGGTCGGGACGCTCCCCCCGGTGGACCAGCCGCAGGCCGGCCGCGCCCGCCTGCGCCACCGGCTCCGCCGCCGGCACGTCGAACATCCGCCGCCCGGCCGGCAGCGGCCCGTGCCGCAGGGAGATCAGCAGGGTGCCGCCGGGGGCCAGCAGCGCGGCGATGGCCGGCAGCACGGCGGCCCGCTCGGCGGCGGCCAGGTGCATCCAGACCGCGCAGACCAGGATCAGGTCGTAGCGCTCGTCGGCCGCGCTGAGGCCGGGCAGCGCGGGCAACGCGTCGTCGGTCCAGCGCACGGCGGCGTCCGCGTGCAGCCGGCGCCCGTGCGCGCGCAGTTCGGCGGTCGGTTCGGCGGCGGTGACGGTGTGGCCGAGCCGGGCGAGCGCGGCGCCGTCGCGGCCGGTGCCGGCGCCCACGTCCAGCACCCGGGCCGGCGCGGCCGGCAGCAGGTGCCGCACCCCGGCGTGCACCTGCTCGAAGGTGACGCTCTCGTACTGTTCCGCCAGCGCGTCGGCCTGCTCGGCGTAGCCGGCGGCACCGGCCGGCACCGCGGCGGCGACGGCGGAGGCAACGGGGGCGACGGCGGCGGTGGGGGAGGTGGGGGCGACGGGACCCAGCGTGGCCAGCAGGGCGGGCAGCTCGCGCATGTCCTCGAAGACCAGCGCCCCCTCCTCCGCCAGCCAGGAGGCCGGGGTCAGCCCGCCCGCGTAGCCCAGCGCGCGCATGCCCGCGGCCCGCGCCGCCCGCACCCCGTACTTGCTGTCCTCCACCACCACGCAGGCCTGCGGCGGCACCCCCATCCGCCGGGCCGCGTGCAGGAACAGGTCGGGGGAGGGCTTGCCGCGCCGCACCTCGGTGGCGCTGAAGATCCGGCCGGCGAAGTGGTCGTACAGCCCGGTGTGCCCCAGGGTGTGGCGCATCTTCTCGTGGCTGCCGCTGGAGGCCACGCAGGACGGCAGCCGCAGCCCGGCCAGCGCCTCCTCGATCCCGGCGACCGCCGTCAGCTCCCGATCCACCCGCACCCGGTGCAGCTGCTCGAAGCGGTCCTGCCAGGTCGCGGCCACCGCCTCGCCCAGCCGCTCGGCGACCTGCTCGGCCACCGCGGCGGCGGACCGGCCCACGAAGCGGTCCAGCACCTCGGCCTCGGTCAGCGGCCAGCCCAGCTCGGCGCCGACGGCGACCTGCACCCGGACCGCGATCTTCTCGCTGTCCACCAGCACGCCGTCGCAGTCGAAGATCACCAGCTCGACGCCGGTGCCGCTGTCCTCGCGGCCCTCACCCCAGGCAGCGCCGATCTTCATCTCAGTCATGGCGTCAGATTAGGACGTGCCCCACCGACGCCTACCTACGGCCGACTGATTCCGCGAACCCCGCCGCTGCGTAACGTCGTCAGCACCACGAAGGAGCGGCCGCCCAGCGGCCCACCCACCACCGGAGGACACCATGACCGCCTACGCCCTCGGCCACCTGCACACCGTCGAGTTCGGCCCGCAGATCGTCGCGTACCTGGAGCGCGTCGACGCCACCCTCGACCCCTTCGGCGGCCGGTTCCTGGTCCACGGCAACCCGATCGACCTGCGCGAGGGCAGCTGGCAGGGCGACCTGGTGCTCATCGAGTTCCCCGACCTGGCCCGCGCCCAGGCCTGGTACGACTCGCCGGCCTACCGGGACATCCTCGCGCTGCGCACCGACAACGCGGTCTGCGACGTCCTGCTGGTCGGCGGCGTGCCCGACGGCTACCGGGCCGCCGCCGCGCTGGCCGAGAAGACCGCGCACTGAGCCCGCCCACCGCGCACCGCCACGGCCCGCTACACCCCGGCCGGCACCCCGAGCTCCACCGGCCCCATCAGCCCCGCTTGCCCCACCGGCACCCCGGGCTCCCCCAGCGCCCGGCGCAGCTGCTCCTCGTGCGCGGCCGGGTCGCCGCCGGCCGGCGGGGTGAAGACCAGCAGCTGCTGGTCCTCCACCGGCGTCAGCAACTGCTCGCAGTCGAACGCCAGCTCACCCGCCCGCGGGTGCAGCACCCGCATCCGGCTGGTCCGCCGCACCCCCACCTCGTGCAGCTCCCAGAGCCGGGCGAACTCCTCGCTCGCCGCGCAGAGCCGGCGCACCAGCGCACCCGACTCCTCGTCGTGGTGACGGCGGGTCACCGCGGCCCGCAGGTCCGCCACATGGACCCGGCTCCAGTGCTCGACCTCCGACGCGGGGTAGGCCGCCCGCACCCGCGGGTCGGTGAACCAGCGCCGGACGGTGTTCCGGTGCTCCGGAGCCACCGAGCAGACCGTGCCGAAGAGCGCGTCGGCCATCGCGTTCTGCCCCAGCAGGTCCCCCAGATCGCTCAGCACCTGGGCCGGCGCACTGGTCAACCGGTCCAGCAGGAAGCGCAGTCCCGGCCGCAGCCGGTCGCCCGCCGACCGGCCGGCCGGTGGGCGGTGGCCGGCCAGCAGGTAGAGGTGGTCGCGGGCGTCGTCGCCCAGCCGCAGCGCCCGGGCCAGCGCGGCCAGCAGCTGGGTGGACGGCTGCGGACTGCGGGCCTGCTCCAGGCGCATGTAGTAGTCGGCCGACATGCCGGCCAGCTGGGCCACCTCCTCGCGCCGCAGCCCCGGCGTGCGCCGTCGCGGCCCGGCGGTCAGCCCGGCCTCCTCCGGCCGCACCCGACCCCGTGACCGACGCAGGAAGTCGGCGAGTTCGACCCGGTCCATCCGCACATCCCCCATGACGCTCCGTCATCCCCCCGACAGGTCCCCGGTCGTGGCCGGCGCCGAAACCACCGCCGCGCCAGACCAGGACTGCCGATCCTAGCCACACCGGTCCGCTCCTCAGCACGCGAGGACGGTGCCAGGCTCGTCCCCATCAGCCGCGAGCACCCCCTCCCACCAGGAGCGACACCGCCATGACCGTCACCACCGCGCACACCGTCAGCACCGCCGTCACCGTGGCCGACGCCACCATCCCCTACCGCGTCGAGGGCGACGGCCCGCGCCTGGTCCTGGTGCACGGCACCGGCCCCACCGCCGACCTCACCTGGGGCGCCCTGCTGGGCCGCTTCACCGACCGGTTCACCGTCGTGCTGCCCGACCTCTCCGGCACCGAGCCGGTCCGCGACGACGGCACCCCGCTCACCCTGGACCGGCTGGCCCGACAGCTGATCGCCGTCATCGAGGCCACCGACGACGGCGCCCCGGTCGCCCTGGCGGGCTTCTCGCAGGGTGCCCCGGTCGCCGCGGCGGCCGCGGCGCTGCGCCCCGACCTGGTGGACCGGCTGGTCATGATCGCCGGCTGGGGCCGTCCCGACGAGGAGTACGTGCGCAACCTGATGGCCACCTGGCGCGCGATCACCGACCCCGACGCCTTCGGCCGGTTCGCCCTGCTCACCGGCTTCAGCCGGCCCTTCCTCAACGGCATCGGCCACGCCCAGGTGGAGCAGCTGGCCGGGAACCTCCCGCCCACCGCCAACCTGCTGCGCCAGCTCGACCTCAACCTGCGGATCGACCTGCGCGAGCTGCTGCCGCGGATCACCGCCCGCACCCTGTCGATCGGGCTCACCCAGGACGCCACCATCCCGGTCGAGCACGCCCGCGAGCTGCACGCCGCACTGCCCGGCAGCCGGTACGCGGAGATCGACAGCGGGCACGTGGTGGTCTTCGAGCAGCCCGACGAACTGGTCCGGCTGGTGCGCGGGTTCCTGCTGGAGCAGCCCGACGCGCAGGCGCCCGCGGGCGAGGACGCGACCGCCTGAGCCACCCGGCTGCTCGGGCGGCTCACGCGGCTCGGGCGGACCGGCAGGCCGCTCGGGCTCAGCCGCCCGTCGCCCCGCAGGCCGCCGCCCGCTCCAGCAGCAGCGCCCGCTCGCGCTCGTTGAGCGTCAGCGCCGCCGCCCGCTCGAACTCCGTCCGGGCCTGCGCCGGCCGCCCCAGCCGGACCAGCAGGTCGCCGCGCACGCTCGGCAGCAGGTGGTAGCCCTGCAGCGACGGCTCGTCGGTGAGCTGGTCGACCAGTTCCAGCCCGACCGCCGGTCCGAACGCCATCGCCAGCGCCACCGCCCGGTTCAGCTCCACCACCGGCGACTGGGTGCGCCGGGCCAGCGCCTCGTACAGGGCCACGATCCGCACCCAGTCGGTCTCCTGCGGCGTGCGGGCCCGGGCGTGACAGGCCGCGATCGACGCCTGCAACACGTACGGACCGGGCACCGCGCTCAGCGCCTCGGCCCGTTCCAGGGCCGCGAGCCCGCGCCCGATCAACAGCCGGTCCCAGCGGCCGCGGTCCTGCTCCAGCAGCAGCACCGGCTCGCCCCCGGGCCCGGTGCGGGCCGCCGAGCGCGAGGCCTGGATCTCCAGCAGCGCCACCAGCCCGTGCACCTCCGCCTGGTCCGGCACCAGTTCCGCCAGGATCCGGCCCAGCCGCAGCGCCTCCTCGCAGAGCGCCGGCCGCATCCAGTCCTCGCCGGCGGTCGCCGCGTACCCCTCGTTGAAGATCAGGTAGACGACCTCCAGCACCGACTCCAGTCGCTCGACCAGCTCCGGCCCCTGCGGCACCTCGAACGGGACCCCGGCCTTGGCCAGCGTCCGCTTCGCCCGCACGATCCGCTGCGCCACCGTCGGCTCCGGCACCAGGAAGGCGCGGGCGATCTCCGGCGTGCTGAGCCCGCCCAGCAGCCGCAGGGTCAGCGCCACCCGCGCCTCGGTGCCGAGCACCGGGTGGCAGGCGGTGAAGACCAGCCGCAGCAGGTCGTCCTGGATGTCCTCGCCCTGCTCCACCAGCTCCTCGGGGCCGGGCTGCGGCTCCCGGTCCAGGGTCCGGCCCAACTCGTCCACCTTGCCGGCCAGCCGCTCGCGACGGCGGATCAGGTCGATCGCCCGGTGCTTGGCGGTGGCCATCAGCCAGGCCCCCGGGTTCGCCGGGACGCCGTCCTTCGGCCACTGCTCCAGCGCGGCGACCAGGGCGTCCTGGGCCAACTCCTCGGCCGTGCCCAGGTCCCGTACCAGCCGGGTCAGCCCGGCGACCAGCCGTGGCGACTCGATCCGCCAGACGGCCTCCACCGTGCCGTGCGCGGCGCTGCGCCGCGAGTCGCTGTTCGTCACGGCAACCCATCAGAGCAGCGCCCCACCACCACCCGCAACCCGCGCCCCGTCCCTCCGGCAGTGCGGGCCCCGGCCGGCGACAACAACCGGACAGGGCCCGGCCGTCGGCCCAGCGATCGGCCCGGCGGTCGGCCCAGCCGTCGGCCTAGCGGTCGGCCTGCTGCTGCCGGACCCGCTCGGAGAGCTCCTGCTCGCGCGCCAGCGCCTCGGGCGACACCGCGTCCTCGGGGAAGTCGCCGATCTCCAGCACCTGCCGCAGCTCCACCACCCCGTCCTCGAGCGGCACCCGGCAGGCCCACTCGACGGCCTCCTCCCGCGAGGAGACCTGGAGCATCCAGTACCCGGCGATCAGCTCCTTCGCCTCGGCGAACGGACCGTCGGTCACCGTCACCCGGCCCCCGCCGAACGCCACCCGGGCGCCCCTGCTGCTCGCGTGCAGCCCGTCCGCGGCCAGCAGCACCCCGGCCTTGACCAGCTCCTCGTTGTACCGGCCCATCGTCTCGATCATCTCGCGGGTCGGCAGCATCCCGGCCTCGGTGTTCGGATCGGCCCGCACCAGCATCATGAACCGCATCGTCGCCAGCTCCCTCTCGGTGTCCCGTCGATCGACCGGGGCCGGGCGGCGACACTCGCGCCCGACCGGAATCCGGCCTCCACCCGTACGTCGAACGGGACCCGCCGGAATCGACACCGCCGCCCGGGCTTTCCGCGCACCAGATCCTCCGCGCGCCAGGGCCCGCACCCGCCGGACCCCGGCTCCCGTCAAGTCCTCTCGGCGCCCTCGTCGGCGGCCAGGCCCGGGATGTCGGCCGGGAAGAGCGCGACCAGCAGCCCGTACGGCTCGCCGGTCGAGGCGTCACCGGGGTTCGGCTCGGCGGCCAGCGCCCGCAGACGGGCGGCCATCGCGTGGCCCTCCTCCTCGGTGAGCCAGAGGTGGCGCAGCACGGTGTGGTCCGGCTGGCCGGGACGCACCGGCAGCATCTCCGCCAGCGCCGCGTTGACGAGGAGCTCGCGGCCGCCCCGGGCGTCCCGGTGGAACGTGAAGCTGGTGCTGACCAGCGCGAAGTACTGCTCGGTGCCGCCGCGCACCTGCCGGGTCTCGGTCAGCCGGACCAGGCCCGCCTCCCGCAGCACCCGCACGTGGTAGCCCACGGTCCCCTTGGGCAGGCCCAGCGCCTCGGCCAGCTGACGCAGCGTCGCCGGGCGCTGGCGCAGCACGTTGACCATCCGGTGCCGCTGCGGGTGCCCGAGCGCCTTGAACTGTTCGGGCGAGCGCAGCACCAGGGGCTCCGGCTCGTCCGTGCCGCTGGCCGGCTGGTCCCGCTCGGTCGGTTGGTCTCCCATGGCGAAAGTGTCGAGGAAAACAAACCCTTTGACAAGCGGCGCGATCCGGCAGCAGAATCCGAACCCGAAGCGTTGAGGATTCCCGACGCTTGACCCCGATCCCTACCGCAAGGAGCCCCCGTGCCCATCGCGACCGCCCGCGCCGCCACCGACCGTCCCGAGCGCTACCTCAAGCAGCTCGTCTCCCACCTGGGCCACAAGGTCACCGCCGAACTCGCCGGCGACGGCCGGGCCACCCTCACCTTCGACGACGGCACCTGCGTCCTGACCCCCGCCGGCGACGAGATCGAGCTGATCGCCACCGCCGCCGCCCCGGACACCCTGACCCGGGTGCAGGACGTCGTCACCCGCCACCTGGAGCGCTTCGGCGCCCAGGAGGAGCTGCGCGTCCAGTGGACGGCCCCGGTCGACGGCGGGGACCTGTCGATCATCGACCCGGCCGTCAGCGCCTACGTGCTCACCCACTGCACCCCGCCCGGCGAGATCCTGCACGAGCTGACCGTCCGGACCCGCGAGGCCACCGGACGGGCCGCGGCCATGCAGATCTCCCACGACGAGGGCGCCTTCCTGAGCATGCTGGTCAAGCTGACCGGCGCCCGGCACGCCATCGAGGTGGGCGTCTTCACCGGTTACTCCGCCCTCTGCATCGCCCGGGCCCTGCCCTCGGACGGCCGCCTGCTGGCCTGCGACACCAGCGAGGAGTGGACCTCGATCGCCCGGCCCTTCTGGGAGCGCGCCGGCGTGGCCGACCGCATCGACCTGAAGATCGGCCCGGCGACCGAGACGCTGCGCGCGCTGCCCGCCGAGCCGGCCTTCGACATCGCCTTCATCGACGCGGACAAGGCCAGCTACCCGACCTACTACGAGGAGATCCTCCAGCGCCTGCGTCCCGGCGGCCTGATCGTGCTGGACAACGTCTTCCTCGCCGGGCGCAGCCTGGACCCGGCCTACCAGGAGGAGCGCCACCTGGCGATGCGCCGCCTCAACGACTTCATCGCCGCCGACGACCGGGTCGACGCGGTGATGCTCACCGTCCGCGACGGGGTCACCCTGGCCCGCAAGCGCTGACCGGCCCGGACGGCCGGCCGCCCGAACCCCCGGGCTCCTCCCCGCTCACCCGATCAGGGCGGAGGTCACGCGCCCGTGGACCACATCGACGACCACCCGCGAGGTCCGGAACTCAAAGGTTATGCCGTGGTACGTGCCGTCCTCGCTGCCCACCACCAGGTCACGGCCCTCCCGTGCCGCCTGCGCGCGGGCCGCCTCCAGCGTCAGGCCGAGGTACTGACAGGACCTCAGGTCCCCGAGCAGCGCGAAGCCCGACGGCCCGGCCGACGGGGACTCGCTGACACAGGCCGGCCCGGACGGACCCGCGGCCGCCGCGACCGACCCGTCTGCCACCGGTCCGGAGGCACCCCCGGCCCGCACCGTCAGCGCACCCCCCGCCGCGAGGCAGACCACCGCGAGCCCGACCGCGCCGCCGCGCACCCGCCGCCGCCTCCTGACGAGCGCCACGACCGTCTCCCGGCTCGCCTCCAGCTCTCCCCCCTCGTCGGCCAACTCGCCCAGCAGTTGCTTGAGTTCCGCCTCACTGCGCATGTCCGTGCCCTTCGTGGCCGGTCGGCACCAGGGTGGTGCCGAGTCTGCTGATCGCCTCACTCAGATGCCGCTTGACGGTCCCCGGGCTGCAACCCAGCCGGTCGGCCACCTCGGCCACCGGCAGGTCCTCGTAGAACCGCAGCACCGCACAGGCCCGTTGCCGCGGCGACAGCACGTCGAGCGCGCTCACGAGATCGAGCCGGTCCCCACTGGCGGCGCTGAAGTCGGCCGTGGACGTCGGGGCGGCCAGCCGGGGCAGCAGCACCCGCCAACGGGCCCGCCGACGGTGCTGGTCGAGATAGCGGTTCAGCATGACGCGCCGCACGTACCGCTCCGCCGACTCGACGTCCCAACTCCGGCGCGGCTGCGCGAACACCCGGACCAGCGCGTCCTGCACCAGGTCGTCCGCCTCGGCCCGCTCACCGCACAGCACGTACCCGTACCGCTTCAACGCGGCTCCCCTGGCCCGCATCAACTCGCCCAGGACCTCATGCCAGTCCACCGCCCACCCTCTTCCGTCTCACCCCCTCCCACGAACGACCGCCCGATTTCGTTGTCCCCCTCCCGACCTCGCGCCCGCCCCCGGTGCCCGATCCCGGCGATGCCTTGCCGCTCGCGGGGGCAGGGCGTAGGTCCCGCTGGTCGAGGACACCGGGCCGCCCCCGACTCCGGTGCACTCGACGGGAAGAGGAACCAGAGCCACGATCGGCCCTGGTGCTGGTGGTCGGCATCGTCCTCATCGCACGCGGACACTTCGGCCTGCTGACCCGCCGGTCACACGCGACCGGCGGAGCGGCCGCCTTCGTCCATCCCGCGATGGCGGGAGCCTGGCTGATCCGGCTCTGGCGCCCCCGCGGCCTGTTCACCGCGGCCTGGCGCGAGGGCGGCCGCGCGCGACGCGTGCTCGCGGTCCTCGTCTCGGCGACCGTCATCGGCTCCGCCATCGCCTGGTGGCAGGGCTTCACCACCCTCTGCGGGCTGGCACTCGTCGCCCTCGGCCTCAGCGCTCTGGCTCTGCTCTCCCCCCTGTCCCGCCGCCTGGACCCGCGCACCACCCCGCCGGACCGCCCCCCGACGACCACCCCCGACGCGTAGTCACCGCCCAGCGCCGCGCAGCGGGATCCGACCCCCTACACCACCGCTCCCTAGTCCCGCGTCATGTCCACGAAGCGTGAGTAGTGGCCCTGGAACGCCACCGTGATGGTGGCCGTGGGGCCGTTACGGTGCTTGGCGACGATCAGGTCGGCCTCGCCCGCGCGGGGGGACTCCTTCTCGTAGGCGTCCTCGCGGTGCAGCAGGATGACCATGTCGGCGTCCTGCTCGATCGAGCCCGACTCACGCAGGTCGGAGACCATCGGCTTCTTGTCGGTGCGCTGCTCGGGGCCACGGTTCAGCTGGGAGAGCGCGATCACCGGGACCTCCAGCTCCTTGGCCAGCAGCTTGAGGTTTCGCGACATGTCGGAGACCTCCTGCTGGCGGCTCTCGGCCCGCCGTGAGCCGCCGGCCTGCATCAGCTGGAGGTAGTCGATGACCACCAGCTTGAGGTCGTTGCGCTGCTTGAGGCGGCGGCACTTGGCCCGGATCTCCATCATCGACAGGTTCGGCGAGTCGTCGATGTAGAGCGGCGCCGCGGTGACGTCCGGCATCCGGCGGGCGACCCTGGTCCAGTCGTCGTCCGTCATGTTGCCGGAGCGCATGTGGTGCAGCGCGACCCGGGCCTCGGCGGAGAGCAGGCGCATGGCGATCTCGTTGCGGCCCATCTCGAGCGAGAAGATGACGCTCGGCAGGCCGTTGGTGATCGAGCAGGCCCGCGAGAAGTCCAGTGCCAGCGTGGAGTTGTGGACCACGATGTCGTTCGCCACGAAGTTGTGGGTGCCGTCCACCGTCAGGTCGTACACCTGCTCCTCACCGGCCGCCACGATCGACTCGACCTGGTCCCAGTGGACGTCCGAGGTGGCCAGGTCGAGCAGGGTGCGCGAGTCCAGCGCCTTCGCCAGCTCCGCCAGCCACTCGCGGCCCACCGGCCCCTCGAGAGGCCACTCGTGGTCACGGGGCCGTCCGCAGCGGGCGTTGACCTCGGCCCGGCCCAGGGTGCCCTGAGCCGCCCGGACCAGCTCCCAGACCTCGCTCGGCAGCAGGTCGGAGTCGAGGTCGGAGTCGAGGTCGGGCCCGCCGGTGAGCTGCCGGCGGGGCACCGCGATCCGGTCGCCCGGGTGCAGCTCCTCCAGTGGCACCCAGCCGCGCAGGGTGCGCAGCGGGTGGTTCGGCGTGGCGGTGAGCGCGCGGCCGAGCCGGGTGGTCAGGGTCAGCACCGAGCGGCGCCCGTTGTCGATGAAGTCCGCGGGGCGCACGCCGCGCAGCTTCCAGTCCTGGCCCAGGGTGAGCACCTCGAGCCGCTCCCCGGCCTGCCCGCGGCGCACGAACTCCGCGATGGTGACGCGTTCGCCGGTCAGCGCCTCGGTGATGACCGAACTGCCGGCCAGGCACTTGCCCATGGCGGGGCGGGCCGCGATCACGATCATCTGGCCCGGGTGCAGCCCGTTGGTCAGCGCGTCGAGGTCGGCGAAGCCGGTGGGGACGCCGGACATCTGGCCCTGCCGGGAGCCGATCGCCTCGATCTCGTCGAGCGCGCCCTCCATGATGTCGGCGAGCGGGGCGTAGTCCTCGCTGGTGCGCTGCTCGGTGACGGCGTAGATCTCGGCCTGGGCGGCGTTGACGATCTCGTCCACGTCGCCCTCGGCGGCGTAGCCCATGCCGGCGATCCGGGTGCCGGCCTCGACGAGGCGGCGCAGCACGGCGCGCTCGTGGACGATCTCGGCGTAGTACTCGGCGTTGGCCGCGGTGGGGACGGAGTTGACCAGGGTGTGCAGGTAGCCGGGCCCGCCGACCCGGGTGAGCTCGCCGCGCTTGGTCAGCTCGCTGGCGACGGTGATCGGGTCGGCCGGCTCGCCCCGGGCGTACAGGTCGAGGATCGCGCTGTGGACGAGCTCGTGGGCCGGGCGGTAGTAGTCGTGCGGCTTGAGCACCTCGACGACGTCGGCGATGGCGTCCTTGGAGAGCAGCATGCCGCCCAGGACGGACTGCTCGGCGGCGAGGTCCTGCGGGGGGACCCGCTCGAAGCCCTCGACGCCGCCGGAGCGGTCGCCGTCCCGGTCCCGGTCGCCGTCGCGCTTGCGGTACTCGCCGCCACCGCCACCGCCGCCGCTGCCCCGCTCGCCGTCCCGCTTGCGGAAGTCGCCGCCCTTGCCGCCGGCGCCGGACCCGGAGCCACCGCCGGAGCCGGTGGCGGCCGCGCCGCGGTTGCGGGTGACCGGCAGCCGGTCACCGGGGCCGTCGGGTTGGAACGGGCCGGAGAAGGCGTCGTCGGACGGCTGCCAGTCGTCCTCCGGGGGCGGCGGCACGTCGTGGTCGTCGTACTGGGGGCCGGTCACGCGTCTTCCCCGATCAGCGAGTGGTGCGAGTGGTGCAGGTGAGGCGAACAGTGCGGATCGTACGAGCGGTGCGGATCGCACCGGTGGGCCGGGCGGTGCCGGTGTGGGTGGGGGGCCGGTCGGGTGGGTACGGGCATCGCCTGGTCCACCTCTTTCTTACGCCACGGTGCCGACAAAACGGACGCCGGGTAGGGGTCCGGCGCGTCGGAGAGCGACCACGCTAAGGGGCTCACGGGCCCCAGACCAAGACGGTTATCCACAGGACATGTGGACGAACGCGCCATCCCTGTGGACAACTGCCCGAAACCTGTGCACAAGCATGGGGACAGCCCTGTGGATAACCACACGATCGCCCTGGTGTCAACTCGCTGACCTGCAGTAACTCTTTCCACCGGCTGTGCATGAGAAATACTTCACACGCCCGGGGGCGACCTCGACCCCGCCCCTGCGGTTACCATTCGTTCGCAGGTTCTAGTAATAGACACAATCCCCTTGTACCACTTACCTGTGGATGACTACGGTGGCACCATGACCCTTCCCCGCACCGACCGCCGCCGCCAGGACCGGGACATCCTCGCACTGGCACTGCCGGCCTTCGGCGCACTGGTCGCCGAACCGCTCTTCCTGATGGCCGACTCCGCGA
>NZ_BAAALF010000223.1:0-12103 GCF_039528135.1 Kitasatospora nipponensis
CGACCGCCGCACCCCTCCCGCCCACGACCGCCGGCGCCGCGGCCACTGCCGGCGCCCCGGTCGGCGAGCTGGACTGGCCGCAGGCCCGGGCGGTGGCGCGCCGGGCGGGCGCCACGCCGCTGCCCGCCGTCACCCGCGAGCTCGCCGACGCGCTCGGCCGCACCCTGGCCGAACCGCTGGCCGCGCTCACCGACCTGCCGGCCTTCGACACCTCCGCGATGGACGGCTGGGCGGTCTCCGGGCCCGGGCCCTGGCGGCTGTCGGGCCGGGTGCTGGCCGGCCGGACCCCGCCGCCGCTCGCGGACGGCTGGGCCACCGCCATCGCCACCGGCGCGCAGCTGCCGCCGGGCGCCACCGCCGTGCTGCGCCGCGAGCACGGCCGGCTCGAGCCGACCGGCATCCCCAGCAGCGAGGGCACGCTGCACCCGGCGGTCGCCGGCGGTCCGGTCCCCGGCCAGGACGTCCGGCCGCGCGGGCAGGAGTGCCGGCGGGGCGAGCAGCTGCTGGCGGCCGGGACCCCGGTCGGCGCCGCCGTCCTGGGGCTCGCCGCGGCCTGCGGCTACGACCGGCTGACCGTGCGCCGCGCGCCCACCGTGGAGCTGCTGGTGCTCGGCGACGAGCTGCAGCAGGCGGGACTGCCCGGTCCGGGGCTGGTGCGCGACGCGCTGGGGCCGCTGCTCCAGCCGTGGCTGACCGCGGCCGGGGCGCAGCTGCTGGGCCGGCGCACCCTGCGGGACGACTTCGGGCTGCTCCGGGACGCCCTGCGCTCCTCGCCGGCCGAGGTGGTGGTGACCACCGGCGCCACCGCGGCCGGCCCGGTCGACTTCCTGCACGCGGCGCTGGCGGAGTGCGGCGGGCGGCTGCTGGTGGACGGGGTGGCGGTGCGCCCCGGCCACCCGATGCTGCTGGCCGTGCTGCCGCCGCTCGCCGCGGGCGGGTCGCCGCGCCACCTGGTGGGCCTGCCCGGCAATCCGCTGGCCGCGGTGGCCGGGGCCCTCACGCTGGCGCTGCCGCTGCTGGACGCGCTGTCCGGGCGCCCGGCGGGCCGTGCCCGGTTCGCCCGGGCCGGCGCCGCCCTGCGCGGCCACTCCCGCGACACCCGGCTGCTGCCGGTGCGGCTGGGTGAGCAGGGGCCGGTGCCGCTGGCGTTCGACGGCCCGGCGATGCTGCGCGGGCTGGCGCTGGCGGACGCGCTGGCCGTCGTGCCGCCCGGCGGTCTGCGGGTGGGCGAGCGGGTCGAGCTGCTGGACGCCCCCACCGGGCGCTGAGCGGGCCGCGGCGACACGCGTCGTGGCGGCGCCGCCCGGATCCCGGTGGGCCGCATGCTGGAGCGCATGACCGCTGACCCGCCCTGGTGGCCGCCGCGCCGCCGTTCCCCGGCCGCCCGCCGCGCCGAGGCCGACAGCGACGCCGACGGCCGGATCGTGCTGCCGGTGCGGCGCAGCGCGCCGCCGCTGCGCCAGGTCGGCCTGCGGATCGCGGTGGCGCTGGCGGTCCTGCTGGCGACCACGCTGATCGTCTGGCTGGACCGGGCCGGCTACCGCGACACCGTCGGCGACGGCGTCAGCCTGCTGGACGCCGCGTACTACGCCACCGTCACCCTCTCCACCACCGGCTACGGCGACATCACCCCGGTCAGCGACGGCGCGCGGCTGGTCAACATCCTGGTGATCACCCCGTTGCGGGTGGTCTTCCTGATCATCCTGGTCGGCACCACGCTGGAGGTGCTGGCCGAGCGGACCCGCCGGCAGTGGCGGATCGAACGCTGGAGGGCAGCCGTGCGCGAGCACGCCGTGATCGTCGGCTACGGCACCAAGGGCCGCAGCGCCGTGCAGACGCTGCTGGGGCAGGGGGTGGCCAGGGAGTCGATCGTGGTGGTCGACCCGCAGCGCCGGGTGATCGAGCAGGCCACCCAGGACGGACTGGTCGGCGTGGTCGGCGACGCGACCCGTACCGAGACCCTGGTCCGGGCCGAACTGGCCAGGGCCGCCTGGGTGGTGGTGGCCCCCGAGCGGGACGACACCGCCGTCCTGGTGACCCTGACGGTACGTCAGCTCAACAAGGGGGCCACCGTGGTCGCCGCGGTCCGCGAGGACGAGAACGCCCCGCTGCTGCGGCAGAGCGGGGCGGACGTGGTGGTGACCAGCTCCAGTTCGGCCGGCCGGCTGCTGGGGATGTCGATGCTCAGCCCGCACGCCGGCGCCGTGATGGAGGACCTGCTGACCTACGGGCAGGGGCTGGACGTGGTCGAACGCCCGGTCACCGGCGCCGAGTCCGGGCGCAGCCCGCGCGAGTGCGCGGACCTGGTGGTCGCGGTGTTGCGCGGCCGGCGGCTGCTGAACTTCGCCGAACCGGAGGCCGCCGTCCTCCAGGCGACCGACCGGGTGATCACCATCCAGCGCTCGGAGCCGGGCCCCGAGGGCGCCGGCCCGGGCGGCCGCGGGGTCGCGCCGCGGCGCCGCTGACCGGGCGCGGCAGGACGCGTGCCGCTCAGCCGCCCTGCGTCACTTGGCGATCTCCGCGCGCACGGCGGCGGTGACCCGCTCGGCCCGGGCGGCGATCTCGTCCACCCGCGCGGTCTCCGCCAGCAGGCCGCTGCGCACCCGCTCGTCGCGGATGCCGGTGAGGTTGATCTCGACGTTGACCCGTGCGGTGGTGGCCGCGGCGCTGGCGGCCTCGGCGGCCGCCGCGATGTCGGTGACCACGTTCGGGTTGCCGATGGGGAGCAGCGCCTCGGCGAGCTCGACCGCGTCCAGCGCCGCCGTGATCACCTCGGCGGGCGGCCGGGCGGCCCCGGTCAGCGCCTCGGCGATCACCGCCGAGCGCGCGGCCCGCTCCGGCTCGCTCGCCCTGGGCAGCGCGTAGGCCCTGGTCACGGCGGTGAACGCGGCCGCGTCGCTCTCGGCCAGGGTCAGCGCCCGGCCGCGCAGCGCGTCGCTCTCGCGCAGGATCCGGTCCACCACCTCCTGGTGCGCGGCGTACTTCTCACCGGTGCTGTACCGGGCCACCATGCCCAGCAGCGCCGCCGCCTGCGCGGCGTGCAGGGCCGCGGACGCGCCGCCGCCGGGGGCGGGGACGCGGTCGGCCAGGCGGTCCAGGAATTCGCTGATCGTCTCGTCGCGCACGGCGGCTCTTCCCTCGGAGGTTCGGTACCCGCATACTCCCATATCTGACGGACCGTCAGTTCCGCTGGTCCGTACCGGGACGGGCCTGTCCGCGCAGTGTGCCAAGCCTCCCTACGGTGTGGTGAACGCTGGTGAACCAGCAGGGAGTTGGTTCGTGTCAGGGTGCCGCCGCGGTGGCCGGCGGGATCCGCGCCAGGTCGACGGCCAGTCCGTTCAGCCAGTGCTCCAGGTCCACCAGCAGCGGCAGGGCGGCGGCGTCGGCCGCGGGCGGGGCGTCCGGGACCAGCGTGGTGCGCGGGCCGGGCCGGGCCCGCAGCCAGGCGTCGTCGGAGCGGGCGTCGCCGGAGGTGTGGCAGAGGGCGGCGGCGCGGGCGGCGGCGTCGGGAACGGGGGCCGTGGGACCCGGGTCGGTGCTGATCCACCGGGCGAGCCGCTCGCACTCGGCGGCCAGTGCCCCGGCCGACCGCAGCACCCGGGCCGCGGTCGCCGGATCGCTGGGCCGCGGCGTGCGGTGCTGGTCGTCGAGCAGTTCCTGGGCGCCCAGCAGGGTGTGCTGCGAGACGATCAGCGCGGCCTGCCAGTCGATCCGCCCGGCCAGCCGGCTGCCCGGCTCGTTCTGGTACTGCGCGTAGGACGACTGGGCCAGCCAGAGCGCGTGCACCCCGGGGCCGATCGCGGGCGGGCGCCGCTCGGCGGGCGGTGCCAGCAGCGCGGCCGCGGTCTCTTTGATCACCGGACCGCAGGCGCGCAGCAGCGCCGCCACGTCGCGGCGCACCTCGCTGCGGGCCCCGCGCGGCCAGGCCAGCAGCCCGCAGGCCAGACCGATCACGCTGCCGGTGGCCACGTCCAGGAACCGGGTCTGCGCGAGCTGCCAGGTCGCCGGGGCCAGCTGGGCGAAGGCGGTGGCGACCACCAGCGTGAACAGGCCCTGTCCCCAGGCCAGACCCAGCAGCGGGCCGTAGGTGAAGGCCACCAGCATCAGCGGCACCAGCACCACGGCGTAGGCGGTGGTGTGCCGGCCGGCCGCCAGCAGCAGCACGGCGGCCGCCAGCGCGCCGAGCAGCGTGCCCAGCAGCGCCTGGCGCACCGCCTGCCAGGTGTGCAGCACGGTGGTGCGGGTCAGGGCCAGCACGGCGAGCAGCACCCAGAAGCCGTGCGCGAGGTTGAAGACGCCGGCGGTCAGCCGGGCGGCGGACAGGCCCAGGGTGGTGCGCACGGCGTTCTGGAAGTAGACCGAGCGCGGGGTCAGGTGACCGCGCAGGCGGTGCCACCACAGCCCGGGCAGCGTGGCGCGGGCGAACCAGTACAGCTCCGCCGGGTGCAGCGGCGCCGCCCGGCGGCCGTCCACCACGATCCGCAGCGAGGACTTGAGCACCTGCGCCGGCGCGGCGGCCGCCAGCACCCCGGACTCGCGGCGCAGCGCCCGGACGGTGGGCCGGTCCGCGCCGCCCTGCCGGGCCCGCTCGATCCGCTCGGCCTGGAAGGCGTGGATCGCCTCGCCCATCGCGGTGACCGGTGGTGCCGGGCCGCCGCGCAGGGTCGCCACGCAGTCCGCGCAGGCCCCCGCGATCCGTCGCAGCAGGGCGCTGGAGGTCTCGTCCGGCCCGGGGCCGTCCGGCGCGCCGCAGATCACCTGCAGCTGCGCCAGCTGGGCCAGTAACTCGCGCGCCGCGCCGCCGGCCTGGGCGAGCGCGCGGGCGGTGCGGCCCGGTCCGGCCGGGCGTTCGGCCGGCGGCAGCCGGGAGGGGCGCAGCCGATCCCCGAAGGCCCGCAGGGCCTGCTCGCCCGGGTCGGGAACGCCGCCGGCGCCGGCGGGGTGGGCGAGCCGGTCGGCGGCCTGGCCGGCGGCCTCCACCGCCTCGGCGAGCAGGGCGCGGTAGGTCGGGCCGGCCTGCAGCGGCAGCAGCAGGACTTCGGCGGCGGCCAGCCCGAGGATGCCGATCGCCAGTCCGGCCAGCCGGGCGCCCAGCTCCTGCGGCGCGTACGGCGGGAACGAGGGCAGGATGTAGAGCAGTTGCAGGCCGGGCGCGGCCCCGGCCGGCCGGCTGCCGGCCAGCGGCGCGAGCGCCAGCAGGAAGCCGACCACCACCATGCCGGCCACCGCGGTCACGGTCAGCCGGGCCAGCGCGGTGCCGGTGGCGGTGAGCGCCAGGGCGATCGGCAGCGCGGCCACCGTCGCGCCGGCGCGCTGCCGACCGGAGCCGGGGATCTGCGCGAGGGCGCCCAGCGGCACCGCGCCGATCAGCGCGTAGAGGGCCAGCACCGGCTGGTGCAGGCCGTAGCGGCCGAGGTAGAAGCCGCCGGCCGCGGCCGCGGTGACCTGCGCCGCGCGCCGCGCGGCCAGGTTCCGGGCCCGCCTGCGCCGGTCGGGTCCGTCGGGCCGCGCCGACCCGGACACCGGGCCTCAGCCCGCCGGACCGCGACGGCGCGGCGCGCGGCCGGGCGCGGCGGGTGGTGGCCCGCCGCGGGCCCGCAGTCGCCGCCGGTCAGGCCTCATCCGGCCTCAGCAGCCCTCGTCTGGTCCCAACCGGACTCATCGCCGACTCCTCCCGCCGTCCAGGACGCGGCACCGCGCGCTGCGGCGCGGTGCGGCCCGTCCTGTTCCATTCTCCGTACCGCTGCCCGACGCGCAGCCCGGGACCGCGGCCCGGGACCGCGGCCCGAGCGCCGGCCCGCGGTCCGGTCAGGCCTTCCGGGGGAGGGTCCAGGCGGGGGAGTCGGCCGCGGGGAGCGGTCGGACCTGCCAGGTGGAGCGGTCGGCGTCCTCGTCCCAGAAGTCGACGTCGCCGTAGTACATCCCGTAGGCCCAGTACTCGGCCGACTCGTGGCACACCAGGTCGGGGTAGGGGTCGAACTCCATCGAGCCCCAGGACTGGTTGAGCCGTGCCACCGCCTCGGCCCGGTCGATCGCGAAGAGCGCCTGCATCTCGTCGGCGATCTCCGAGAAGAACCCCTGCATCTCCTCGTCGGCCGCCATGATGAATTCTCCGGCCACTGACTACCTCACAACTGATCGATTGAACAGGTCGGTGCTGCCCGGCCCGTAGATGGCGAGCTGGTGCCCGCTGAGCTTCATCGGGATCCGCGGATCCCGCAGGGAGGGCATGTTCAGCAGCATCTTGCCCTCGACGAAGTCGTGGCCGTGCATCTGGGAGCCGTTGCGGTCCGCACGGTGCTTGCGGATGAAGTCCTCCAGTGCCTGGTCCTCGCCGGGCCCGAACCGGCGGCCGCCGATCGCGTCGAGCTCGTCCTTGGGCACCCTGAAGTGCACCACCGCCGGATCCTCGCCGCGCCGCTCACCCAGCTTCTTGGCCCACTGCTCGGCCTGCCGCCGGTCGTTGGTGACGTAGAAGCCGCCGTGCCCGAAGTCCATCGGGCGGGGTTTGAACTTCGGGTCGATGCCGTTGCCGATGATGCTGTCCGCGCCCGGCCTGGTGGTGCCGTGGTAGAAGTCCAGCATGTTGGAGTCGAGCCCCAACGGGTCCGATCCGGTGAGCGGATTGCGCACGTAGCCGTACGGATCGTCCGCCGGCGCGAGCCCCAGCGGGTCGGCGCTGAGGTAGCGCGCCTCGCGCGGGTCGTAGTAGCGCAGCAGGTTGTAGTGCAGGCCGGTCTCGCGGTCCAGGTACTGACCCGGGAAGCGCAGCGGGCAGTCGTCCGCGCCCGGCGCCGGTTC
Organism: Kitasatospora nipponensis; assembly: GCF_039528135.1. NCBI lineage: Bacteria > Bacillati > Actinomycetota > Actinomycetes > Kitasatosporales > Streptomycetaceae > Kitasatospora > Kitasatospora nipponensis. Next base: position 6,802 of record NZ_BAAALF010000223.1, read on the forward strand.
GGGCGGGGCCACCGCGTCCTGGCCCCAGACGGTGCCGCGCCGGCTCCAGGAGACGGCGCCCTGCTGGTCGACCAGTTCGGTGGGCGCGCCGGCGAGGTCGGTGACGATCGCGTGGAAGCGGCGGCCGACCTCGTCCTCGGTCAGCTGGGTGAGCGGGCGCTGGCCGCCGACGCTCCAGTCCCAGGTGGTGGTCCGCCCGCGGGCCGCGCCGGGCCCGGTGTACCGCTCCTCGGCGAGGTGGGCGCCGTCCCAGACGAAGCTGCTCTCCTCGATGACGCCCGTGCCGTCCGCGGTGAGGTGCCGCTTGGCGATGCGCCGGCCGAGCGGGTCGTAGCCGTAGCGCCAGAGCGTGCCGTCCGGCACCACGACCTCGGTCAGCTGGTCCTGGCCGTCCCAGCGGTACTCCCAGGTCAGCCGCCCGCCGGAGAGCAGCCGGCGGGTGCGCCGGACCACCCGGCCCTGGCCGTCGTGGTCGTAGGAGGTCCGTCCGCTGGTGCGCGGCAGGCCGCGCTCGTCGAGGGTGCCCTCCGGTGAGGTGCGCACCCGGCCCAGGCGGTCGTAGGCGTACCTCTCGGACCAGTCGGCGCCGGTCACCGCCGTGATCCGGGCCCGCTGGTCGAGCTGGTAGGCGAGCGGACCGTGGGTCGCGTCGTCGCCGGTCACGGGGGCGCCGTCGGCGCGGTAGCCGAAGGAGCGTTCCAGTACCTGCTCCCCGCCGGTGGCCAGGCGCAGCCCGACCAGCCGGTCCAGCGCGTCCCAGCCGTAGCGGAGCTCGGCCGCACCGAAGCGGCGGGCGCTCTCGCGCCCGGCCCGGTCGTACTCCAGGTCCAGCGTGCCGGCGGTGGTGCCGAGGCCGGTGGGCCGGCCCGCCGCGTCGTAGGTCCAGCGGCTCTCCACACCGGCGGGGGTGCGGCGCAGGATCCGCCGGCCCGTCGGGTCGTAAGCGTGGGTCAGTTCGGCGCCGTCGCGTTCCTCGGACAGCGTCCGGCCGGCGGCGTCGTAGCGGTAGCGCAGCGTCGCGCGGCCGTCGGCGGCCTCCAGCAGCCGGCCGGCGGGGTCGTAGCCGAACCGGGTGGTCCCCTCCTCGGTCACCAGCTCGACGGTGCGCCCGCGCGGGTCCCTGAGGTAACTGACGCTCTGCCCGGCACCGTTGGTCCGGGTGATCAGCTGCCCGGCCAGGTCCCGGTCGTAGCGCAGGGTGCGGCCGGTGAAGTCGGTCTCCGCGAGCAGCGAGCCGACCGCGTCGTAGCGGTAGGTCCACCGGGCGCCGGCCGGATTGGTGACGGCCACCAGCTGCAGCTGGGTGTCGTAGGCGAAGGTGTAGCGGGCGCCGTCGGCCTCGGTGCGCGCGGCCAGCCGCCCGAAGTAGGTGTACTCGTAGCGGGTCGTGGCGCCGTGCTGGTCCCGGTGCTCGATCAGGTTGCCGTCGGCGTCGTGCGTCCACTCCTGGCGGGCGCCGTCCGGATCGACCTGCCAGGCCGGGCGGCCCTCGAGGGTCCAGCCGTAGCGGGTGACGGCGCCCAGCGGGTCGGTGAGGGTGGTGACCCGGCCGAAGGCGTCGCGGGTGCACCGGCTGACCGCGCCCAGGGGGTCGGTGACGCTGCTGACCAGGCCGGCGGCGTCGGTGGTCACCTCGGTCCTGGCGCCGAGCGGGTCCGTGACGGACCGCGGCTCGCCCCGGTCGCCGTGGGTGTAGCCGGTGCGGGCGCCGAGCGGATCCACCTTCTGCGCCAGGTTGCCGCGCTCGTCGTAGCCGTACTGCCAGCGGGCGCCGTCCGGCGCGACGAGCTCCACCACCCGGTGCCGGTCGTCGTGGACGGCGGTCTCGGTGCTGCCGTCGGGCAGCGTGGTGCGCGACAGGTTGCCGTCGGCGTCGTAGTCGAAGCCGGTGACGGCTCCCAGCGGGTCGGTGCGCGTGAGCAGCCGGCCGTAGCGGTCCCAGACGGTCGTGGCCGTGGCGCCGGTGGGGGCGGACTCGCTGAGCGGGCGACCGTACTCGTCGAGCTGGAAGACGGTCGTGTGGCCGAGCGAGTCGGTGACGGTGGTGCGGTGCTGCTCGGGGTCGTAGGAGAAGACCGCGTCCAGGAAGCCGCCGTCGCCGCGGGTCTGCACGCAGCGGCCGGCGCGGTCGTACAGGTAGCGGTAGTGGTGGCCGGCGCGGTTGGTCCAGCTGGTGATCCGGGCGGCCTCGTCGTAGCCGAAGCGGAACGGCAGGCCGCTGGAGTCGGTGACGGCGTCGAGGTTGCCGTTGCCGTCGTAGCCGAAGGCCACCAGCGGGAGTTCACCCTCGGCGGTGAGCAGGCTCAGAGCGGTGACCCGAGGTCCCGTGGTGGCGACCGCCACCCGGTAGCCGCCGCTGTGGCGCACCTCGTAGGGGGCGCCGGCGGAGTCGTGCAGGACCTCGATCCGGTTCCCGTTCCGGTCGGTCACCGCCGTCAGGGGGAGCTGCAGCGCGCCCGCCTCCCGGGCGTGCGGGCCGGGCCCGCCGGGCAGCGCGGCGAAGTGCCAACTCGTCCCGCCGTGCGGGTCGGTGATCAGCATAGCGCCGCCCGAGCGGCCGTCCCAGCGCAGCGGCCAGCGCGGGCCCTCGACGGGCTCGGTCTCCTCGCCCGGCTGCGGGACCGGATAGGTCAGCAGCATCCCGTCCTCGGTGGCGAAGACCACGCCCTGCTCGTCGATCTCGAGGCGCTGATCGAGCGTCGAGGCCCAGGAGCGGCCGAACCAGCCGCCGCACCGGTAGGAGGACAGGTGCGTGCGGGAGAGCGCCAGCGGGAGCACGCCGGGCAGCGCGACGTCGGTGGCCGAGAGCACCATGTCCCCCGACGCGACGTCGACCGGGTCGCTCCTGGTGGTGCGGCTGCGCGCCGGGGTGGCGGTCTTCTTCGGGTCGACCGCGTCCTCGCGCAGCTTGGGCGGCGTCGGCCGGGGAGTGCCGGACGGGCCGGGCCTGGGCGGGCCGGGCCTCGGGGGGCCGGGCCTGGGCGGGCCGGGCTTGGGTACGGCTTGGCTGGGCCGCTTGAGCCCGTCGAGGTGTTCGGCGGCCTCGGCCTCCTTCTTCGCCGTGTTCTTGGCGACCGCACCGGCGCCGTGCTCGGTCTCCTTGAGCACGCCGTGGTAGGCATCGGCCAGATCGGTGGCCAGGGCCTTGCCCGACTTCTTGGCGACGTCCTGCAGGGCGTGTGCGACTTGCTTGGTCATGTGAAGTCCAACCCCGCGATGTTGCCGGAAAAGGTCTGTGCGTGGCCCTTGACGGCCTCCGCGTGCTGGGCGAAGACCTTGGCGTGGGCGTCCAGTTCCTCCGGGTGGATCCGGAAGCCGTCGCCGGTCCCGGTCCCCGAGACGCCGAGCATGTCCTCCAGCGCCGAGTAGGTCATCCCGGCCACCGCCTTCTCGATCACCCCGAGCAGCGGCGTGAGGGCCGCCTCGACCACCTGGGCGATGATGTACTGCACCAACTGCTGCTGGAGGAAGTCGACGGCCGCCTCGGCCCCCTTGATGACCAGCGCCACGGCGGCCTCGGCCAGGCCCAGGGTGGCCACGGCGGCGGCCTGGTCGGCGGCGAAGGCGATCGCCATCGCCGTGAGTTCGGCGATGCACTCCAGCTTCATCGCGACGATGTAACCCGCGGCCGCGTCCAGGGCGGTGGCCAGCGCGTGGCAGGCGTTCAGCAGGTCGCTCATGTGCCCCTGCGACAGGTGGGCCCACTTGGAGACCAGCAGGTCGTACGAGTTCGCCTGGTAGGCGTCGCCCATGGCCTTGATGGTCTCGCCGGCCTGCTGGTGCGTGCCGTCGATGTTCGTTGCGAAGTCGCGCACGTGGGAGGCGAACTCCCGGACGTGGTCCTCGTTCACCTGGGGCCAGTTGACCCCGATGAACTGCAGGAAATCCACCACTTCGCCGGGCAGTTCGATCGCCAACGCGGGCCCCCGGTGTACTGCTGTCCACTGATGGCCGATCATCTTACAAGCAGGCCTGCCAGCGTCGATCCCGCGCTGCCCCGACAGTTGACGCCGCCTACCACCCGCCCACGCGGTGGGCGGGTAGCTTCGAGCCATGCACGCAATCACGATTCCCCAGCCGGGTGGACCCGAGGTCCTGACCTGGGCCAAGGTCGCCGATCCCGTCCCCGGTGAGGGCGAGGTGCTGGTCGAGGTGGCCGCCACCGCCGTCAACCGGGCCGACCTGCTGCAGCGTCAGGGCTTCTACCCGCCACCGCCCGGAACCTCCGAGTACCTGGGCCTGGAGTGCGCCGGCCGGATCGCCGCGCTCGGCCCGGGGGTCTCCGGCTGGGCGGTCGGCGACGAGGTCTGTGCGCTGCTGGCCGGCGGCGGCTACGCCGAACTGGTCGCGGTGCCGGTGGGTCAGCTGCTGCCGATCCCGCGCGGTCTGGGCCTGGTCGCCGCCGCGGCGCTGCCCGAGGTCGCCGCGACGGTCTGGTCGAACCTCTTCATGGTCGCGCACCTGCACCCGGGGGAGACGGTGCTGCTGCACGGGGGCGCGAGCGGGATCGGGACGATGGCGATCCAGTTGGCGAAGGCGGTGGGGGCGAAGGTGGTGGTCACCGCGGGCAGCGAGAAGAAGCTGGCCCGGTGCCGGGACCTGGGCGCGGACGTGCTGGTGAACTACCGCGACCAGGACTTCGTGGCGGCGGTGGCGGAGGCGACCGACGGGCACGGCGCGGACGTGATCCTGGACATCATGGGGGCCAAGTACCTGCAGCGGAACGTGGACGCCCTGGCGGTCGCCGGCCGCCTGGTGATCATCGGCCTGCAGGGCGGGGTGAAGGGCGAGGTGGACCTCTCGGTGCTGTTGCGCAAGCGCGCGGCGGTGGTGGCGACCTCGCTGCGCCCGCGTCCGCTGGCCGAGAAGGCGGCGATCGTGGCGGCGGTGCGCGAGCACGTCTGGCCGCTGGTCGAGTCGGGCGTGGTCAAGCCGGTCATCGACCGGGTCCTGCCGCTCGCGGAGGCCGCCGAGGCCCACCGGGCCCTGGAGGCGGGCGAGCAGGTCGGCAAGGTGGTCCTCCAGGCGTGAGGGGCCGGGTGCCGGGGTGGCGGGGTTCCCCGGGGGGCAGGGGCGGGGCGGCCCGGAGTGCTGGCGCGGGCGGTCTGTGTGACGCTGGTGCGGAGCTGTCCCGCCGCTGACGCCGCCCCTGGGGCCGTCGGCCGTCGGAAGGACCGTCGACCGTGGCCATGCCCTCGCTCCCGCCGCTCGCACCGCTCCGGTTCCGCTCGTCCCACCACCTCGGCACCGTTGCCGCCATCGCCGCCCTGCCGGATTCGACCGGCCGCGCGGACGTCGGGCG
>NZ_BAAALF010000224.1:0-11938 GCF_039528135.1 Kitasatospora nipponensis
CAGCCGGTCGCGGGCCGGGCCGGAGCGCGGCGGCGGCACGGCCCACGGCGCCCTCTTGTGGCCCTCCGCCGCCAGCAACTGCTCCTCCAGCCGGTCGGCCAGCGCGCCCGCGGCCCGCAGCACCTGCGCCGCGCGCTCGTGCAGGCCGGCGAGTTCGGCCGGGCTCATCGCCGCGAGCAGGTCGCCGGCGCCGCTGGGGTGCCGGAAGCCGCCCTGCCCGAAGAGCCCGGAGGCGTCCAGCAGGTACCGGGCGCGGGCCAGCGAGTCGGGTGCGAGCAGGAGGAGTTCGGCCAGCTGCGCCGGTTCGGCGCCGGGGCCGAGCACCGCGACGCCCCGCGCGCAGCGCAGCGCGAGCGGGTCCATCCGGTGCAGGCAGTTCATCAGTCCGCGCCGGTAGCTCTCGCCCACCAGCAGCTCAGCCGGCCCGCCGTCGGCCACCGCCGCGGCACCGTGTACGGCGGCACCGTGCACCGCCGCTCCCGCCACCTGACGCTCCGTCGGCGCCCCCTGATCCTCCATCAGGGCCCGTACCAGCAAGGGGTTCCCCCCGGTCAGCGCGTGTGCCTGGGGGGTCAGCCGGGCCGCGGCCCGCGCGCCGAAGCGCTCGGTCAGCAGGTCGGCGACGAGCTCGACCGGCAGCAGTCCCAGCCGGACCCGCTCGTGGTGCGGCTGGCGGGCCAGCTCGACCTCGAAGAAGGGGTTGGGCGGGGTCATCGTCTCGCGCGAGCTGAGCACGGTGAGCACCCGGGCGCTGCGGGTGCGCCGCACCAGGTAGAGCAGGAACTCCAGCGACGGCACGTCGGCGTCCTGCCGGTCGTCCACCGCGATCAGCACCGGCGCGCGCTCGGCCAGCGCGAGGATCCGCGCGCAGAGCAGGTGCAGGGTGCGCTGGTCCAGCCGCGGCTGGTGCGCCGGCCGCGCCGGGTCCGGCTGGTCCGGCAGCTGCCACGGGTCGTCGGCGCCGAGCGTGAGACCGGCGCTCTGCAGCAGTTGCTGGACCAGCCCGAGCGGGAACTCGCGCTCCAGCGGCGAGCCGGTGGCGACCAGCACCTTGGCCCCCTGGTCGGCGGCCAACTCCGAGAAGGCGTCGAGCAGTTCACTGCGACCGCTGCCCACCGAGCCGTTCAGCGCGACCACGCCGCCGGCGCCGCCGAGGCAGCGGTCCAGCGCCTCGCGCAACCGGCCGAACTCGCGTTCGCGGCCCGGGGGCAGCGATCTGGGGACTTCGCGCGCGGCACGCGCGAGGATCGTGGACATCCGTACTCCTGGAACAGGGCGCACCGGTCCGGGGGCGCGTCGCTGCGCTCCCGCCGTGCGAAGGGCCGGACCTGACGGAACGTGAAGGTGAGGGGGGATCCCGCCCGCCCGGACCGCACTGGCCGGGGCGGACACACCCCGCGCGGCCGACGGCCTCGCGGGAGGGGTGGCCTCAGCGACAGAGGGAGCTGGCGTGCCGCAGCAGGTCGATGTCCAGCCTGGCCACCAGCCGGAGCCGGACAGCGAAACTCGCGCCGCTCGGCTGCTGCATGACCGTCTCCATCCCCGCCCCAGGACGTGCTGCGCTTGCGGCATGCGTTCGATGCCGCCCGGCTTATCCCCGGGGCACCCCACCGCAGAGGAGGGTTGCCAGTCAGCCGGCCGGGGCCCATGGCTGACATTCATCGCCGGTGCGAGTGTACGAACGCCGTGTCGAGCCCGTCAATCAGAGCGGCCTGACGCCGCGCCGGACCGGAACGCGACCCCACCTCCAGGCGAACACCAGGGGGACTCCAGGAGAACTGTTCGAGCTCCTCCCCAAGGGGCCACCGGTGCGGGCCCCTCCGCCCCCTCCCGGGGCCCGCCCGCTGCGGTTAGGGTGCCCGTCGAGCCCCGCCCACCTGCGGATCTCCCGCGCGGGCCACCCCGCCCCCGTGCCGTGACCCGACCGATCGGAGTCCCCCTGTGTCCAGCCTCTGGCCCGCCGGCCGCCGCCGTGTCCTGGTCGTCGGGATCGACGGCGTCCGCCTCGACCTGCTGCCGGAGCTGGCCACCCCGCACCTCGACGCGGTCGCCGCGGCCGGCTTCCTGGCCCCGGTGGTGGTGGACGAGGCGACCCCGACCATGTCGGGCCCGTGCTGGGCGACCGTCGTCACCGGGGTGACGGTGGCCAAGCACGGCGTCCTCGGCAACCACTTCGGCGGCCACCGCCTGGACGTCTTCCCGGACTTCACCACCCGGCTGGCCGCCACGCACCGGCGCCGGACCTTCGCGGTGGGCGGCTGGGAGCCGCTCTTCCTGGCCCGGCAGGGCGGCCCGCTCTTCGCGGCGCCCGGCCGGCTCTCCTACATCGCGCCGCTGGAGGACACCCCGCAGGCCTGGGAGGTCTGCGACGAGCGGGTGACCGCCGAGGCGGTCACCGTGCTGAGCGGGGACGACGACCCGCAGGCCACCTTCGTCTACCTCGGCGCGGTCGACGAGACGGCGCACTTCCTGGGCTGCGGCGAGGAGTACCGCGCCTCGATCCTGGCCGCCGACGCCCGGCTCGGACGCCTGCTGGCGGCCCTGCGCGAGCGGCCGAACCACGCCGAGGAGGAGTGGACGGTCATCGTGGTGACCGACCACGGCCACCTCGACCAGGGCGGCCACGGCGGGCGCAGCGAGCTGGAGCGCACCGCCTGGGTGGCGGCCAGCGGCCCGGGCCTGCTGCCCGGCGCGCCGGTGGCCGAGGTCCGCCACGTGGACGTGGCCGCCCACGTGTACGCCGCACTGGAGATCGTCCCCGACCCGCACTGGACGCTGGACGGCCGCCCCTTCACCCCCGCGCCCGTCGCGGCGCCCGTCCCCGCCGGGCAGCCGGCACCGGTCCCGGTCGGCTGACCGCCCCGTCCGCTACAGCGCCTTGACCAGCCGCTCGAAGGCCAGGTCGGGGCGCTTGGGGATGCCGAACCGCTCGTCGCCGTACGGGAACGGCGAGAGCTCGCCGGTGCGCGCGAAGCCGCGCCGCTCGTACCAGGCGATCAGGTCGGCGCGCTGGACGATCACCGTCATCTCCAGCTCCGCCGCACCCCACTCCTCGCGGACGTAGCGCTCGGCCTCGGCGAGCACCGCCCGGCCCACCCCGCCGCCCTGCTGCGCGGGCCGCACCGAGAACATGCCGAAGTACGCGCCGCCCGCGCCGCGCCGCTCCACCGTGCAGCAGGCGAGCAGTTCGCCGGAACGCTCGGCGAGCAGCACCTCGGTGTCGGTCCGGGCGAGCGTCTCGGCCACCGAGACGCTGTCGGTGCGCCGGCCGTCCAGCAGGTCCGCCTCGGTGGTCCAGCCGGCCCGGCTGGCCTCGCCGCGGTACGCGGACTCCACGAGGTCGACGAGGGCGGCGATGTCCTGCGCCGTCGCGGGGCGGAAGACCAGGTCAGAGGAGGTGTCTGCCATCCGTGCTACTCCAGGTGGGTGCGGGTGGGGCCGGGGACGTTCACGGCCCCACCCGCATGGTGCCACAGCGCCCGCACCCGACCCCCGGTCGAGAGGCCCTATCGCACTGCGCCGATCGGCGCGGCACGACACCCCGAACGGCGCACCCGATGTCGGGAATCGGTCGGGCACAGGCGAGGATGAGCGGGTGTCCGTCCAATTCGATCACCGGGGGAACTGAGCCGTCATGCACCCGCGCATCTTTGCGATTCTCACCGCATTCCTGCTCGGGGCTCTGGGCCTCGGCGCGGTGGCCGTCACGCAGTGGACCCCGCCGAGCGCGGCGCCCGCCGCCTCGGCCGGCGCACCCGCCGCGGCCGGCTCCACCGCCGCCCGCCCGGCCGTCGTACCGGGCGCCGGCTCGCCCTCCCCCACCGGCGACCCGGCGGTGTGGACCCGCAGCACCCTGCGCAACAAGCTGATGGCCGAGATGGACGCCACCGATCCCGGGGTGGCGCTGGCCGACCTCGACCAGATCACCAAGAAGCTCCCCTACACCGTCCGCTTCTGCCACCCGATCGCCCACGAGCTGGGCCACGCGGCGGTCAAGCGCTACAACCACGACTTCGCCAAGGTGCTCTCCTTCCCGCACGACACCTGCGCGGCCGGCTACCTGCACGGCGCGGTCGAGGAGATGCTGGCGGCCTCCAGCGACCCGGCCAAGGACCTGCTCAAGCTCTGCCAGCCCGCGATGAGCGGCCCGTGCGTGCACGGCGTGGGCCACGGCACCATGTTCGTCGCCAACCAGGACGTGGCCAAGGCCCGCGACCTGTGCAGCGAGTTCGGCTCGCAGAGCCGGATCGTCACCTGCTCGGAGGGCCTGTTCATGCAGCTCTTCGGCCCGGACGAGGAGGACGAGAAGGCCAAGGCCCTGGTGCCGGCCGACAAGCTGGCCGCCGAGCCGCTCTACCCGTGCCCCGAGCAGCCGGCCCTCTTCCAGTCCGCCTGCTACTTCTACGCGCCGACCTTCTACCTCTCCTCGCACGACTACGCCAACCACCCCGACGTCTACGCCCAGGCCCTCAAGTGGTGCCTGAACGCGCAGGCCACCGGGGGCGCGAACGACTGCAGCCGCGGGGTGGGCTCGCGCACCATGAAGTACAACCTGGACCGCGAGGACTGGGTCGGCCAGCAGTGCGCCAGCGCCGCCGACGGCTGGCAGCGCAAGGCCTGCGTGGACGGCATGGTCAGCTACTACACCGTCAACTACACCGACGCGGGCGCCTCCCAGCGCCTGTGCGCCAAGCTGACCAACCAGGAGATCGCCCGGGACTGCCGCTCCTCCGCGCACCTGTCCGGCTCGCTGGACTGACCGGCCGCCCACCCGCCCCGCGCCCGCGCCGGGCCACCCCCGCACCCCCTCACGACGCCGTCGCCCACGCCCGGGCGGTGGGCCGGTGGCACCGGCGACGTACCATCGGCGCCATGCCCGAGCAGCCCTTTCGCGACGCCGCCCACCGCACCGCCGACCTGGTCGCCGACTACCTGGCGGCGGTCCCGACCGGTCCGGTCTGGCAGCCGATGGACCCCGCTGCGCGCCAGGCACTGCTGACCGCGCCCCTGCCGCACGCCGGCCGGCCGCTGGACGAGCTGCTGACCGCCGTCGCCGCCGACGTGCTGCCCGCGCCGATGGGCAACGGGCACCCGCGGTTCTTCGGCTGGGTGAACTCCGCCCCCGCCGAGGCCGGGGTGCTGGCCACCCTGACGGCCGCCGCGATGAACCCCAGCTCGGCCGGCGGCGACCACGCGGACGTCCACCTGGAGCGCACCGTGGTGCGCTGGATCGCCGAGCTGGTGGGCTTCCCGCACCCGCCCGGCGGCGGCCTGCTGACCTCGGGCACCTCGATGGCCACCATCGTCTGCCTGACCGCCGCCCGCGGCCGGGCGGCGGCCGCCGCGGGCTGGGACGTGCGGGCCGACGGCCTGGCCGGGCTGCCCCCGCTGGTGGGCTACGTCAGCGGCGAGACGCACTCCTGCGTCCGCAAGGCCGCCGAGCTGCTGGGCCTGGGCAGCCGGCAGCTGCGGGTGCTGGCCACCGACGCCGAAGGGCGACTGGATCCGCGGGCGCTGCGCGCGGCGGTCGCCGAGGACCGCGCGGCGGGGCGGCTGCCGTTCCTGGTGGTGGCCTCGGCCGGGACGGTGAACACCGGCGCGGTGGACCGCTTCGAGCCGATCGCCGACGTCTGCGCCGAGCAGGGCCTGTGGCTGCACGTGGACGGCGCGTACGGCGCCTTCGGGGTGCTGGACCCGCAGATCGCGCACCGCTACGCCGGCCTGGCGCGGGCCGACTCGCTCGCCCTGGACCCGCACAAGTGGCTCGGCGTCCCGGTGGACTGCGGCTGCGCGCTGGTGCGCGACCCGCAGGCGCTGCGGGAGACCTTCAGCCTGGTCCCCGCCTACCTGCGCGACGAGGAGGGCGACCAGCTGGGCTGGTTCTCCGAGTACGGCACCGAGCAGACCCGTCCGTTCCGCTCGCTCAAGGTCTGGGCAACCATCGCGCACCGCGGCCGGGACGGCATCGCCGCCGACATCGCGACCTGCACCCGCCTGGCCCGCCGGCTCGGCGAGCTGGTCGGGGCGGATCCCGCGCTGGAGCTGATGGCGCCGGTGGAGACCTCGATCGTGGCCTTCCGGGCCCGCCCGGCGGGCCTGGACGCGGCCGCCCTCGACGCCCTCAACCAGGCGCTGCCGGCGGCCGTGCAGCGGCGCGGCCGGGCCTTCCTGACCGGCACCGTGCTGGGCGGGCACGAGGCGGTCCGGGCCTGCCTGCTGAACGCCACCACCACGGAACGCGACCTGGACGTGCTGCTGGCGGAAGTCCGGGCGGCGGCAGCCGAACTGACTACCCGCCAGTAGCACCGGTCGTCCCGGACCGGCGCCACTGACCAGGACTGTTACCTGCCCGGCAGACATTTACCAGTCGGTCATAACGCATTCGTGATCGTGAAACACCGGTCCGTCATCGTGAGGGCATGACTCAATCGACTTCCTCGGCCCAGCAGCCGGCCGCGTCGGCCGCCACCGCCACGGACGCCCGCCGCCCCTCGCGCGCCGAGCGGCGCCGCGCCAGAGCGGGCCACTGGCGGCGCGAGAGCGTGGAGCTGGCCGCCGCCTTCCTCGCGGTCTGCGCCGCCGACCTGATCGCCAACGTCGTGGTGCACGGGCACCAGGGCCCGGTGCTGCTGGCCGGGTCCGCCGCCGCACTGATCGCCACGGCGGTGTTCCACTCCTGGTGGGCCCACCGGCGGCCGCACGCCGCGCCGGGCCCCGATCCGCTGCCCGACGAGGGGCCGGCGGCCACCGGCCTGCCGCAGGAGACCCGGCTGTGGCGGCTGCGGGCCACCGTCTCGGACGCCCCGGGGAGCCTGGCCACCATCTGCTCGGCCCTCGCCGAGCTGCGGATCAGCATCATCTCGCTGCAGACCCACCCGCTGCCGGACGCCACCGTGGACGAGTTCCTGCTGCGGGCCCCGCGCTCGGTGCCCCGCGACGAGCTGGCCGGCGTGGTCGCCCGGGCCGGCGGGCGGGACATCTGGACCGATCCGGCCGACGCGCACGACCTGGTCGACGTGCCCACCCACGTGCTGGGCCTGGCCACCCGCACCGCGCTGGACGCCGCCGAACTGCCGGTCGCGCTGCGCCGGCTCTTCGGCCAGGTCACCATCCGCCAGTTCCCCGCCGCCGCCACCGGCCACGGCACGGAGCCGCTCGCGGATCGGGTCGCCCCCAGCCTGCGGGGCCACCTGATGCGGCTGGCCGCCCCCGGCGGCGAGCTGATCGAGCTCTCCCGCCCGCACCTGCCCTTCACCCCCACCGAGTTCGCCCGGGCCAAGGCCCTGGTCGAGCTGGACGCGGTGCTCGGGCCGCGGGTGCCCAAGGTCGAGGACCACCTGCGGCTGCCGGTCGGCGACGCCGAGGGCGACGCCCCGCGGAGCGACGAACTGACGGTGCGCCGGGCCGACCCGGCCGACAAGGCCCGGGCGCTGGCCATGCACCGGCGCTGCTCGACCGGCACGCTGCGCCGCCGCTACCACGGCCCGGTCGCCGACGCGGACCGCTACCTCGACCACCTGCTCGACCCGCGGCACGGCCAGACCCTGGCGGTGGAGGCCGCCGACGGCGCGATCGTCGCGCTGGCCCACCTGATGTGGGACGACGACAGCGCCGAGCTGGCGGTCCTGGTCGAGGACCGCTGGCAGCGCCGCGGGCTGGGCCTGGACCTGCTGCGCCGGATGGCGGCGCTGGCCGCCGAGGCGGGGGTGGCCACCGTCTACGCGGTCACCCAGGCCGGCAACACCGCGCTGATCGGTGCCATGCAGCGCCTGACGATCCCGCTGGACTACCAGGTCGAGGACGGCACCCTGGTGATCACCGCCCACCTGGCCGGCGCCGCCGGCCGGCTGCCGACGCCCTGGCCCAGCGTCCCCGGCCGCCCCTGACGCGGCCTGGCACCCGGGCCCGCGTCACCCCGGGTGCGGCCGCCGTCCTGCCACCGGCAGCGGCGGCCGCACCCGCGTTCGAACGGCACCGGTCGGGGGAATCCGGGCCGGTCGGGGCGCCGTCGCACCCCCGTCGAGGCGCCGTCAGGGCGCTGACCGGGTACGACAGGATGGGGCCCAAGACTCCGAGCCGCCCGCGACAGCCGTTAGGCTGGCCCCGTCCATGCCGCCCGACGGCCCCAACGAAGCCAATGGGGGGCGTCAGCACGAGGAGGAACCACTGAGCATGCCAGGCACCGGATCGGAGGCCGCGGCCACCGGCGCACGCGACTCCTCACTGCCCGCCCGCTCCAAGCTGGCCGTCACGGCGGGGAAGATGGCTGCCGCCGCCTCCCGTACGGTCGGCCGTGGCAGCGGCTCGGTGATCGGCGGCAAGGTCGCCCTCAAGCTCGACCCCGACCTGCTCGCGCGGCTGGCCGACCACCTGGACGTGGTCCTCGTCTCCGCCACCAACGGCAAGACCACCACCACCCGGCTGATCGCCGAGGCGCTGGGCGCCGCCGGGCCGGTGATCTCCAACGCGCTGGGCGCCAACATGCCGGCCGGGATCACCGCCGCGCTGGCCGGCGGCTCGGACGCGCGCTACGGCGTGATCGAGGTGGACGAGAAGTACCTGGCGGGGGTCGCGCGCGACACCCGGCCCAAGGCCATAGCGCTGCTGAACCTCTCGCGCGACCAGCTCGACCGCGCCGCCGAGACCCGGATGCTCGCCGAGCGCTGGCGCGAGGGCCTCAAGGACACCGAGGCCGTGATCATCGCCAACGCGGACGACCCGCTGGTGACCTGGGCCGCCTCCTCCTGCCAGCGGGTGGTCTGGGTGGCCGCCGGTCAGGCCTGGAAGGAGGACGCCTGGTCCTGCCCGTCCTGCGGCGGGGTCATGCAGCGTCCCGGCGACGACTGGTTCTGCCAGGAGTGCGGTTTCCGTCGCCCGCAGCCCCACTGGGCGCTGCAGGGCAGCCACGTGATCGACCCCAACGGTGCCGCCTGGCCGATCCAGCTGCAGCTGCCGGGCCGCGCGAACCTGGCCAACGCCACCAGCTCGGCCGCCGTGGCCGCGGTCTTCGGCGTGCCGCCGCAGGTCGCCCTGGAGCGGATGCAGTCGGTGTCCGCGGTCGCCGGTCGCTACGACGTGGTGAACTACCAGGGCCGCGACGTGCGCCTGCTGCTGGCCAAGAACCCGGCCGGCTGGCTGGAGACCTTCTCGCTGATCGACGGCCCGCCGACCCCGGTGATCCTGTCGGTGAACGCGCTGGACGCGGACGGCACCGACACCTCCTGGCTCTGGGACGTGGACTACGAGCGGCTGCACGGCCACCCGGTCTTCGTGATGGGCCAGCGCCGGCTCGACCTGGCGGTGCGCCTCGAGGTCGCCGGCCTGCAGTTCCACGTGGTCGAGTCGCTGGAGGAGGCGGTGCGGATGGCGCCGCCCGGCCGGATCGAGGCGATCGCCAACTACACGGCGTTCCAGCAGCTGCGCAAGGTGGTGGCCGGCGCATGAGCACTCCCCCTCCCGGCTACCAGCCGCAGCCCGGCCAGCCGCAGCACCCGCACCAGCAGCCCCAGCAGCCGGGCTTCGGCCCCGCCTCCGGCTACCCGCCGGCGCCGCAGGGCCCGCAGTACCCGCAGGCACCCGGCCAGCAGCCGCAGCACCCCCAGCAGCACCCCGGGTACCCGCCCCAGCAGCACCAGCAGATGCCCCCCCAGCAGCAGCCGGGCTACCCGCCGGCCGCTCCGGGGCACCCGCAGGCTGCCGGGCCGCAGGCACCGGCCGGCTACCCCGCCGCGCCCGGCCACCAGCCGCAGCCCGAGGCACAGCACTACGGAAGGTCATCGAGGATGAGCGACAGCAGCCTGCGGCTGGTCTGGGTCTACCCCGACCTGCTCAGCACCTACGGCGACCGCGGCAACGCGCTGGTCGTCGAGCGCCGGGCCCGCCAGCGCGGGCTGAACGTCGAGCGGATCGACGTCCGCTCCGACCAGCGGGTGCCCACCAGCGGCGACATCTACCTGATCGGCGGCGGTGAGGACCGCCCGCAGCGCCTGGCCGCCGAGCGGCTGCGCCAGGACTCCGGCCTGCCGCGCGCGGTGGAGAACGGCGCGATCGTCTTCTCGGTCTGCGCGGGCTACCAGATCCTGGGCCACGAGTTCATCAACGACCTCGGACAGCGCGAGCCGGGCCTGGGCCTGCTCGACGTCTGGTCCACCCGCGGCGAGGGCGCCCGCAGCGTGGGCGACGTGCTGGCCGAGCCGGACCAGCGCCTGGGCCTGCCGACGCTGACCGGCTTCGAGAACCACCAGGGCGTCACGCACCTGGGCCAGGGCGTCTCGCCGCTGGCCCAGGTCACCGCGGGCAACGGCAACGGTGACGGCGACGGCACCGAGGGCGCCTGGCGCGACACCGTCTTCGGCACCTACCTGCACGGCCCGGTGATGGCCCGCAACCCCGCGGTCGCCGACCTGTTGATCAAGCTGGCACTGGACGTCAACGCGCTCCCGCCGGCCGACACCACCTGGTACGAGGCGCTGCGCGCCGAGCGCATCGCGGCCACCCGCCAGCCCGCCTAGGGCCGCCCCGGCCCGCTCCCGCTCCACCCCGATCCGCCCCCGCGCGGCGCGGCCCCGACCTGACGGGCCGTCGCGTGAACGTTTCCCGTCCGCCGGATGTCCAGCATCCGGCGGCGGGAACCATCGGGCCGGATAAGTAAGACAATGAGACCCGTCGGCTGCACACCCTCCTCGGCAACCGGCTTGCTTGCCCGCGCGAGTGCGTCGACGACGCCGCCCCCGCGCCTGCTCCTGCCCGGCCGGAGGTAGGGGCCGCTATGATCAGTTTCGGGTTGAATGTCCGCTTCTGATCCCGCCGTCGCACGGTGGTAGTCCGGCCGTCCGGTTCTGCTCGGGAGTTGCAAGAACGATGCGTATTGGTGTGCTGACCAGCGGCGGCGACTGCCCCGGCCTGAACGCCGTGATCCGCTCCGTGGTCCACCGGGGGGTGGTCGACCACGGCGACGAGATCATCGGGTTCCAGGACGGCTGGCGGGGTCTTCTCGAAGGCGTCCACCGCCCGCTGACCCTCGATTCGGTCGGCGGCATCCTGGCCCAGGGCGGCACGATCCTGGGATCCTCGCGCGTCCAGCCCAGCCACCTGCGCGACGGCGTGGAGCGGGCCAGGAAGCTCTGCTCCGACCTCGGCATCGACGCGGTCATCCCGATCGGCGGCGAGGGCACCCTCAAGGCGGCCAAGCTGATGAGCGACGGCGGCCTGCCGGTGATCGGCGTCCCCAAGACCATCGACAACGACATCGCCTGCACCGACGTCACCTTCGGCTTCGACACCGCCGTCTCGGTGGCCACCGAGGCGCTGGACCGCCTCAAGACCACCGCCGAGTCGCACCAGCGGGTCATGGTCGTCGAGGTGATGGGGCGTCACACCGGCTGGATCGCCCTCAACGCGGGCATGGCGGCCGGCGCGCACGCCATCGTGGTGCCCGAGCGCCCGTTCCACATCGACAAGCTCACCGAGGTGGTCCGCGAGCGCTTCGAGCGGCAGAAGAAGTTCGCCATCGTGGTCTGCGCCGAGGGCGCCAAGCCCGAGCCCGGCACCATGCCGTGGGAGGAGGGCAGCCGCGACATGTACGGGCACGAGCGCTTCACCGGCATCGCCACCCAGCTCTCCCGCGAGCTCGAGCACCGCCTGGGCAAGGAGGCCCGCCCGGTCATCCTCGGCCACACCCAGCGCGGCGGCACCCCCACCGCCTACGACCGGGTGCTCGCCACCCGGTTCGGCTGGCACGCCGTGGAGGCCGCGCACAAGGGCGCCTTCGGGCACATCACCGCCCTGCAGGGCACCCAGATCAACCTGGTCCCGCTCGCCGAGGCGGTGGCGGACCTGAAGACCGTCCCGGCCGACCGCTACGTCGAGGCCGAGATGGTCATCTGACCGGCACGACCGCACGACGAGGCCCCGCCGGCAGGCGGGGCCTCCTCGTCGG
>NZ_BAAALF010000225.1:0-281 GCF_039528135.1 Kitasatospora nipponensis
GCGCCGCGGCCGCGGCCGCGGTGCCGCTCGGCGCACCGGGCGGGCCGGCGGGCCGCAGGTCCTCGGTCAGCTGGCGGGCCGTCGCCAGCCACTCGTCGTGGGCCAGCGGGTAGCAGCGGCTGCGCGCGACCTGGAAGCCCAGCCGGGTGGCCAGCTGGGCGGCGCCGGCCAGGAAGGCGGTCCGGCCGATGCCCGCCTCGCCCCGCACCAGCAGCGCGCCCGCCGCCCCGGACTGGGCGGCGCCGAGGGCTCTGCGGACGGTCTCCATCGGCTCGGCCCCG
>NZ_BAAALF010000225.1:291-11931 GCF_039528135.1 Kitasatospora nipponensis
CCTTGGCCCGTTCGACCCGTTCCTTGGTCGCCGGGTCGGACGGGCCAAGGGCGGGCTGCCCGCCCGCCACGAGGTGCAGGGGGTGGTCGCCTCCTCCTCGGGCGGCGTGGGCACGCTGGGACTGGGCGGCGCCGAGGGCTCTGCGGACGGTCTCCATCGGCTCGGCCCCGTAGCCGCCCCCGTCGCCCGCCGGCGGGATGCCGGCCGTGGGGGGGGCGGCGGCGGGGGGGGGGGGGGGGGGGGGGGGGGGGGGGGGGGCGGCCCGCTGCTCGCGCTGCTCGGCGCGGTGGCGGCGCTCGCGGGGGTCGCGGTGCTCGCGGACGGAGGTGAGGTGGTGACAAGGCGCAGACGGCAGCACAGGCGTGTCCTCTGTCAGATCCCGGACGGGCCGCCGCCGCACCTGGCGGAGCTGGGGCGGCGGCCCTGCTCTCCACCAGCCCAGCCAACCAGCCGGATCGGGGATCGAACAGGAAGAACCGGTAGCGGAACTAGGGCCTGTCCCACGCCGCTCAGTGCGCCGCCGGCCGCTCGCAGCCCGCCGGCCAGATCTCGTGCACCCAGAGCCCGGCCCGCCGGGTCAGCGCCGCGATCTCGGCCGGCTCGCCGGCGTCCCGGTCACCGTCCCAGACGGCGATCAGCTCGTCGATCATCCCCACCAGCGCCCGCCCGAGGTCGTCGCCCAGCCCGCCGGCCGCCACCGGAGCCAGCCGGTGCACGGCGGTCGCCTCCCGGGTGATCTCGCTGCGGGCCGGCGCGGCGGCCCCCGCGGGCAGCACGATCTCGACCTTGCCGCCGTGCTCCCGCACCGCCTGCGCGAACCAGGTCTCCGGCCCCGGCCGCAGCGCGGTCACCCCGACCAGCTCGTAGGGCCCGTAGGTGGTCACCAGCTTCCACAGCTCACCGCGCACCAGCATCTCGGTCAGGTCCGACAGTCCCTGGTACCCCGTGATTCCGACTCGCATCTCAAGCCCTCCACTCCGGGCCGTGCCGCGCCCAGGATAGGGCCCCCTCAGCCGGTCTCGCCGAGGAGGGTGTCGCAGGCGGGGCAGCGGCGGGTGTGGTGGGCCGGGGGGCACCAGGGCTGGTCGGGGGAGGAGGGGCGGTAGCGCTCGGGCTCCAGCCCACGGGGGTCCAGGCCGCACAGGGTACGGGCGGCGCCCTGGTGGGCGGCGTGCACCCAGCGGACCCGGGCACCGATGTCGATCTCCTGGGAGCCGATCACCTCGGTGGAGGGCTCCAGCTCGAGCAGCACGGTCACGGAGTTCGCAGTGTTCATACCTCGAGGCTCCGTCGGCCCGGGCCACAACGCCAGTGGGCGCCCCTCCCGTCGGAGGGGCGCCCACCGGGTGCCTCGCTGTGCGCCGCCAGGGACTCGAACCCCGGACCCGCTGATTAAGAGTCAGCTGCTCTAACCAACTGAGCTAGCGGCGCGTGCTGACGGAGAGAACATTACCTGGTCAGCAGTCGAAAGTCCGAATCGGGGCGGCCGGGAGTGGCGGGGGCCGCGTGGCGGGGGAGTCGGGGTGGTTTGTCATATCTACACTCGGTCTGTTCCCAGGAGAGGATCGTCTCGTGGCCCAGCTGTCGCTGTTCTTCCTGGTGCTGCTCGCCTCGGTGGTGACCATGCCGCTGGCCCGGCGGACCGGGGTGCCGCAGCCGGTGCTGATGACGCTGCTGGGGCTGGTGATGGCGGTGGTGCCGCAGATCCCGAACGTGGCGGTCGACCCGGACCTGATCCTGCCGCTGGTGCTGCCGCCGTTGATCTTCGCGGTGGCCCGCCGGGCCTCGCCGGCGTACTTCCGGGCGAACATCCGCTCGATCCTGCTGCTCGCGGTGGCGCTGGTGGTGGTCACCACGACGCTGGTCGCGGTCGCCTTCCACGCGCTGGCACCGGCGCTGCCGATCGCGGCGGCGGTCGCGCTGGGGGCGCTGGTCTCGCCGCCGGACCCGGTGGCGGCGGTGGCGGTGGCCGGCAGCGTGGGGCTGCCGCGCCGGCTGGTGGCGGTGCTGGAGGGCGAGGGGCTCTTCAACGACGTGACGGCGATCGTGATCTACTCGCTGGCCGTCGAGGCGGTGGTGGACGGGGGCTTCTCGGTGCCGCACGCGCTGCTGCGCTTCGTCCAGTCGGCGGTGCTGGCGGTCCTGGTGGGCCTGGTGCTCGGGTGGCTGGCGACCCGGCTGGCGTCGATGCTGGACGACCCGACCCAGCAGGTGGCCCTCAACCTGCTGGTGCCGTTCGCGGCCTACACGCTGGCGGAGGTGATCGAGGGCTCGGGGGTGCTGGCGGTGGTGGTCTGCGGCCTCTACCTGGCCGAGCGGGCCGCGGACGCGGACGACGTGGGGTACCGGCTGGTCGGCACCGCGTTCTGGGACATCGTGGAGATCCTGATCACCGGGGTGGCGTTCGGGCTGATCGGCCTGGAGCTGGCGACCGTGCTGAAGGACGCCGGGGCCGGCTGGCACTCCATGCTGGGCGACGCGGCGGTGGTGATCGCGGTGGTGGTGCTGGTGCGGCTGTGGTGGCTGCTGCCGGCCGCCTGGGTCTCCAAGCGGCTCAGCCGCGGTGAGGACGACACCCCGATCAGCTGGCGCGAGACGGTGGTGCTCTGGTGGTCGGGGATGCGCGGGGTGGCCACCGTCGCGCTCGCGCTGGCGGTGCCGCTCACCGTGCACGGCGGGGCGGACTTCCCCGGGCGCGGGCGGATCGTCTTCTGTGCCTTCGGCGTGGTGCTCTTCACCCTGCTGGTCCAGGGCCTGTCGCTGCCCTGGCTGGTGCGGCGGCTGGGCATCGACCCGCACCTGGACCGGCGCGAGCAGCAGGAGCGGGAGCTGTGGTGGCGGGCGGCCAAGGCGGCGCTGGACCGGCTGGGTGAACTCGAGGAGGAGGACCTGCTGCCGGTCGAGATGGCGGAGAAGCTGCGCACCCGCCAGCAGGACCGGCTGGCCAAGCTCTTCCCCGAGCAGTACGAGGCGGACGTGGCCGCCGCGGCGCACCGGCGGGTCTCCCAGGTGCGCCGGCTGCGCGAGGTGGAGCAGGAGCTGCTGGCCGCCTCGCGCCGCGAGATGGTGGCGGCCCGGGCCGAGCCGGGCGCGGATCCGGCGCTGGTGGACCACGTGCTGCGCGGGCTGGACCTGCGCTCGGACCGCAGCTGACCGGGCCGGTGCCGGCGGCCGGCCGGGAACGGGGGGCGAACGGCGGGCGGAGCGCGGTCGACGGCCCGACGGCGACCTGACGCGGCAGGTCAGCGCCGTGCGCGCGCGACGGCGCCGCGTCAGCCGCGGGTGGCGCGGGCGGCCCTGACTGTTCCGTAGGCTGGTGCGCGGTCAAGCCGCCAAGAGCGTCGGCGCCACCCGGTCCGTCCCTCCGGACCGAGCACCGCACATCAGACCGATTCGAGGAGAATCCGATGCCGGAGAACCCCGCCAACGGCCGTACCCCCCTGGACCGCACCCCGCAGTGGGCCGCCCTCGGGAAGCACCGGGCGGAGCTCGGCGAGCTGCACCTGCGCGAGATGTTCGCCGCGGACCCGCAGCGCGGCAGCCGCTACACCCTGCAGGTCGGCGACCTGTACCTGGACTACTCCAAGCACCTGGTGACCGACCGGACCCTGGAGCTGCTGCGCGAGCTCGCCGCGGCCCTCGACGTGGCGGGCCTGCGGGACGCGATGTTCCGCGGCGAGAAGATCAACGTCACCGAGGACCGCGCCGTGCTGCACACCGCGCTGCGCGCGCCGCGCGGCGCGGTCGTGGAGGCCGACGGGGTCAACGTGGTCCCCGAGGTGCACGCCGTCCTCGACAAGATGGCCGCCTTCTCGAACCGGGTGCGCAGCGGCGAGTGGACCGGGCACACCGGCAAGCGGATCCGCACGGTGGTCAACATCGGCATCGGCGGCTCGGACCTGGGCCCGGCGATGGCCTACGAGGCGCTGCGCGCCTACACCCAGCGCGACCTGCAGGTGCGCTTCGTGTCGAACGTGGACGGCGCCGACCTGCACGAGGCGGTCCGCGACCTGGACGCCGCCGAGACGCTCTTCATCGTGGCCTCCAAGACCTTCACCACCATCGAGACCGTCACCAACGCGACCTCGGCGCGCGACTGGCTGCTGGGGCAGCTGGGCGCCGGTCAGGAGGCGGTGGCCAAGCACTTCGTGGCGCTGTCCACCAACGCCGCGGGGGTCGCGGACTTCGGCATCGACGTGGCGAACATGTTCGAGTTCTGGGACTGGGTGGGCGGCCGCTACTCCTACGACTCGGCGATCGGCCTGTCGCTGATGATCGCGATCGGCCCGGAGCGCTTCGAGGAGATGCTGGGCGGCTTCCGCCTGGTCGACGAGCACTTCCGCACCGCGCCGGCGGAGCAGAACGTCCCGCTGCTGCTGGGCCTGCTCGGCGTCTGGTACGGCCAGTTCTTCGACGCCCAGTCGCACGCGGTGCTGCCCTACTCGCACTACCTCTCCAAGTTCACCGCCTACCTGCAGCAGCTGGACATGGAGTCCAACGGCAAGTCGGTGCAGCGCGACGGCAGCCCGGTCGGCTGGACGACCGGACCGGTGGTCTGGGGCACCCCCGGCACCAACGGCCAGCACGCGTACTACCAGCTGCTGCACCAGGGCACCAAGGTGATCCCGGCCGACCTGATCGGCTTCGCCGCGCCGGTCGGCGAGCTGGCGCCCGCGCTGGCCGCCCAGCACGACCTGCTGATGGCCAACTTCTTCGCCCAGGCCCAGGCGTTCGCCTTCGGCAAGAGCGCGGACGAGGTCCGGGCCGAGGGTGTGCCGGAGTGGCAGGTCCCGCACCGCACCTTCCGCGGCAACCACCCGACCTCGGTGCTGCTGGCCGCCGAGCTGACCCCCTCGGTGCTCGGTCAGCTGATCGCGCTCTACGAGCACAAGGTGTTCGTGCAGGGCGCGATCTGGAACATCGACTCCTTCGACCAGTGGGGCGTGGAGCTCGGCAAGGTGCTGGCCAAGCGGATCGAGCCGGTGCTGCTGACCGGCGAGGGCGCCGAGGCGCTGGACAGCTCCAGCGCGGCGCTGGTCGCCAGGTACCGCACGCTGCGGGGGCGCTGACCGGGCGTTCGGTGGTGCGCGGGCCGGGTGGGTGACCGGGCCGCGCGCCGCCTGCCCGCGCGGGCCGCGCCCCCTGCCCCGCAGGCCCGGCGGCAGCCGCCCGTTGGGGCCGTCCTGGAGGGGACCTCGAGGACCGGCTGGCACCCTGCCGCCGACCGGGCGCGGGTCCCGGTCGGGACGGAGGGCGGCCGTGGGCGGATGGCGGGATTGGTGGTGGTCGGCGCTGGCCGGGCGCCGGGGAGCCGTACCGGGCCCGCAGGCCGGGGCGCCGCGGGGCCCGGTGGCACCGGCACCGACGTCGGCGCCGGTGCTGCGCGGACTGGCCGCGGTGGGTGCCTGTTTCGGGGCGCTGCTGCCGCTCGAACTCGTCCAGGCGCCGCCGGCGCCGGTGCGCGAGCCGGCCGCGCCGCCGCTGCCGCCGCTGGCCGGACCGGGTCCGCGCCACCCCGAGCGGCTCTGCCGCGAACGGCCGCTGACCGCGCTGGAGTCCAGGCTCCAGGAGGAGTTCGGCTGGACGGCGGCCCCGCCCCCGGCGTGAGGCGCCGCGGTGCCCGGGCCGCCACCGGGGACCAGCGGGGCCCGGTGGCGGCCCGGGAGGGCGCGCTATGCTCCCCAGCGCCGTGATCGGCTGCGCCGCGCGTCAGGGCGAGGGCGCCAGGGGGCTGACGTCGAGGAGGGGAATGGCTCGGAACGACTCGGGTGGGGGCCCGTGCCACACAGGGGATTCGCAGACGACCAGCTACACCGTTTGTCGCATGATCGGAGTAGCATCCTGCGGGGGCGGTGTCGAACGGAATTCGATACATCCTGGGTGGGATAGTCGGGGGATGCGCCTGTGATCGTCAAAGTTCTGCTGGCCGAGGACATGCACATGGTGCGGGGCGCACTGGTGGCGCTGCTGGGCCTCGAAGAGGACATCAAGGTCGTGGCGGAGCTCGCCAACGGCGACGAGATCGTCCCCACCGCACTGCAGTGCCGACCCGACGTGGCCGTCATCGACATCGACCTGCCCGGGACCGACGGCCTCACCGCCGCGGCCCAGCTGCAGGAGGCCATGCCGGAGTGCAGCACGCTGATCCTCACCAGCCTGGGGCGCCCCGGCACCTTCCGCCGGGCGCTGGCCTGCGGGGTACGCGGTTTCATCCTCAAGGACGCGCCGCCGCGCGAGCTGGCGCAGGCGATCCGGCGGGTGGCGCAGGGCGAGCGGGTGGTGGACCCGGACCTGATGGTGGCGGCCTGGGACAGCGGCGACAACCCGCTCACCGAGCGGGAGACCGAGGTGCTGCGGCTGGCGGCCGACGGCGCGGAGGTCACCGAGATCGCCGGGCGACTCTTCCTCTCGGTGGGTACGGTGCGCAACTACCTGACCTCTGCCGTGGTCAAACTCAACGCGCGTAACCGCCTGGACGCGGTGCGCATCGCCCGCGAGGCCGGCTGGGTCTGAACCCCCGCCGACCTGGGGCTTTCGGGCGGACGCGGCGCCTCGTCGCCGCGTCCGCCCGGCCACAGGGGGGTCAGGCCACCTTGGGCGTGCCGCCGTCGGGGGAGAGCGCGATCAGCTCGCCGGGGGCCCGGGCCGAGGCCTCGCCCGCGCCGACCTCGACCGCGGCGATGTGCGCGGCCAGCTCGAAGCAGCCGTCGTCGCGCACACCCGCGGTGAGCGTGCCGCCGACCGCGGTCAGCCGCGCGGCCAGGTTGCCCAGCCCCCCGCAGCCCAGGGTGAGCGGATCGGCTCTGGCCCGCTCCTGCTCGCGTTCGGTGGCCGGCACGCCGTCGTTCACCAGCAACAGGCTGGTCGAACCGTCCTGGGCCACCGCCTCGATGGTGCAGTGCGCGGCCTTGCTGTGCCGGATCATGTTGGTGATCCCCTCCCGCAGGACGGTGGCCAGCACGGTGTCGGCCTCGCTGGAGAGCCGCCCGCAGTCCACCCGCAGCCGGGCGTCGATGCCGGCCGCGGAGAGCACCGAGCGGGCCGAGGAGAGCTCGGTCAGCAGCGACATCGACCGGTAGCTGCGGGCCACCTCGCGCACGTCGTGCAGGGCCTGCCGGGAGAGGTCGACGATGCTCTCCAGCTCGGCCCGGGCGCGGTCGGGCGAACGGTTGACCATGGCGTGCGCCAGCTCGCTCTTGAGGGTGATCGCGGAGAGGCTGTAGCCCAGCAGGTCGTGCAGGTCACGGGCGAAGCGCAGGCGCTCCTTGATGACCGCCACCCGGGCGATGTCCTGCTGCGCCTCGTGCACCGCCAGGGTCAGGTTGGCGAGCAGGGTCAGGCTGTAGACGATGATGCCGGTGATCAGGGTGGAGACGGTCATGTAGAAGACCGCGGAGACGCTGCTGCCGGCACCCACCGCGGTGCCCAGGCCGATCATCGCGATCAGCCCGGCGAAGGCCGGCAGCGCGGCGCGCAGCGAGAGCAGGGTGAGCATCGAGGCGCCGACGAAGCCGCCCATCCCGCCCCAGGGCCAGCCCATGAACAGACAGGGCAACACCGTGAGCAGGGTCTGCGTGAGCAGCGTCCAGTAGCCCCAGCGGGCTCGTAACCGGCGGAACCGCGGCAGGGTGTGCACCAGTTGCAGGCCGATGGTGGCCGGCAGCACGGTCAGGCAGCAGATCAGGGTGAGTGCGGTGACTCCCTGGTCCAGGATGTCGACCGTCTGCATGACGAGGAAGCCGGTCATCACCGTCCACACCACGCCCAGCGCGAACCGCGGGGCCGGCGCCTGGATCCCGAGCACGCTGACCTCGGGTTCGCTGGTGGCGGGAGGCCCTCCCCGGCCGCTCGCGCGGTCGGGGTCCTCGCGGTCGGATGAGAGTGCCTCCCACGCGCCGGCCTTGCCCGTCATGGCGTCTCCCTCCGAGTAACCGGTGGCTGTTGGTCGATGGTAGGGCGGAATCCGCATGGCCGGGCGAATTCCGGATGACAGGAAGAGTCGAATTCCGACAACGGTCAGGGGGATGACGCCCAGTCATATGCCTTGATCGCGAATCGAATCCGAGAACCAATTCAAGGATCAATCAATCGTCGGTGCGACCGGGCCCCGCGGAAGGCAGCGACCCGAGCACGAACTCGCCCACCGCCGACTCCTCGCGCCAGTCCAGCGCGAACGCCTCGGCCGAGCGCGCGGTGTTCCCGGTGCCCAGCGCGCAACCCGCCAGTCCCATGCCGGTGGTGAGCAGGTAGAGGGTCTGCTGCACCACGCCGACGTGCTTGAGGGTCAGCGCGTAGGCCAGTCCGCTGTACTTCCAGGAGACCCGGGCGAACCGGGCGGTCATCGTCAGCAGGACGTCGGGGGCGGAGTCCATGCCGGTGCCGGCCTGCGCGTCGGCGAGCAGGGCGGCGCGCAGCGGCGGCGGGCACTCCAGCAGGACCAGGGCGTGGCCCAGCGGGTCGTAGTAGTAGACGCCGGGGGCCAGCCCGGTGCAGCGCCCGACCGTCAGGTAGAACTCCAGCTCGTAGCAGGCGCCGCCGCTGGGGTAGGGACGGGCCGAGATCTGCTGCTTGCGCCGCTCGTCGGGCGGCCCGCCCAGCGCGCGCACCCGCAGCGCCTGGTGCAGCAACTCGCCCAGCCGCTCCAGCGACAGGCCCTGCTCGCCGTGCCGGCGCACCGAGTGGCGCCGCTCCAGCACCTCGCCGAGCGGGGTGTCCCAGCCGTGCGGGGCGTCGCCGGCGGGCCGCGGCAGGGCGATCCGGGTGCCGGAGGGCACCGGCTTGAGGGCCGGCTGCGGGTCCTGGCGGCCGACCAGCGGGTAGGTGGCGCCGAACTGCCGGTCCTGCCAGCCCGGTCGGCTGCTCCAGTGGAAGAGCAGGTCGTGGTGGGACCAGGGGGTGAGGACCGGATCGAGGTCCTCGGTGAAGACCGCCTCGTGCGGCGGGCCGGCCCGCTCGGCCACCTCCACCATGCCGGTGGCCACCAGGTGGGAGAGGACCGCGATGCCGGCCGCCCGGCCGATCGGCAGCCGCTCCAGGGCCGCCGCCGGCGCGGTGGGCCGGCCCAGCGAGGCGATCAGCCAGCCCGCCTCGGGCCGCCGGAAGACCGCCTGGAAGGCGGAGGTCGGCGACTCCAGCAGGCCGCCCTGCCCGGTCGAGCGCAGCGCGGCGAAACGCGACAGCCGCAGCAGCCGGTCCGGTGGCAGCGGCTGCGGGTTCAGCCGGGCGCCGGCGGTGGTGGGCACCACCGAGAGCAGCGGGTGGTCGCCGTCGGGGGCGCCGACCGAGCGCACCACCAGGCCGCCCAGGTGCCGCAGAGCGGCCAGCAGCCGCACCCGGGCGGCGAGTTCACCGGTGCCCGGCACGTTGTCCAGCTGCACCGGGCCCAGCCGCATCCGGCGCAGCGCCTCGCCCAGCACCGGGCCCGGCTGCGGCAGTCGCAGGTCGCCCCAGCGGGAGCGGAGCAGCATCGAGCCGTCCTCCTGCTCCTCGAGCAGGGTGTCCTCGCGCAGCGACCAGAGGTCGATCCACGAGGCGCCCGGCTGCGTGGAACCGGTGGTGGCGGGGACGGGGGACACGGCTGCTCCTGCGGAAGGGTCTCAGACGAACATCGGGATCGGATTCAGCTCCTCGTACGGGGTCGGTTCGGCCCGTCTACCCAGCGCCACGGGGACGTCGAAGAGTCGGCCGGGTGCGAACCGTGGCCAGAAGTGCCGCAGCCCCGGAACCAGCACCCGCACCACCGGTAGCCCCAGATCGGGTCGGGTCTGGTCGAGGATGCAGACCTCCAACCCCTTGGCCTCCATGATGCGCTGAAGGCTCCGGAGTTCCTCGAGCAGGTCGCCGCCCGGGGTGTAGGGGTGGTCGAGCGCGGTGCGAGCGGGGACGGTCGGGTCGGCGGCCAGGTAGGGCATCGCCTCCCGGGTGGCGGTGCGCCACCAGCGCAGCGCGACCGGGTCCGCGCAGCCGTAGCCGGTGCCGTCCGGGCGCGAGCCGAGCACCGCCGGGAGCAGCTGGTTGACCTCGCTCAGCGCGCGGGTCAGCGCGATCGCCGGGTCGAGGTGGGCGCCGAAGCCGAAGACGATGTCCTCGGCCTGGCCCGGCGCCCGGTCCACCCGGCGGGAGAACGCCGCGACCACCGGCACGCCCAGGTCCGAGGTGAGGTCCAGCGCCCAGACCTCGCGGCCGAGTTCGGCGTGCGCGGCCTGCAGCTCGGCGGTCCACGGGTCGCCGTGCGAGGCCAGGTCGACGCCGGGCTGGCGGGTGCGGTTGTACCACCACAGGGCGACCGCGTCGCGCTCCACCAGCTCCAGCAGGCCCTGCAGCGCGGCGTCCTCCAGGGTGCCACCGGCCGCGCAGCCGTTGGAGTCGGCCCGCACCATCCGGCGCCCGCGCCGGTCGGCGGCGTCGTAGTAGAGCATCGAGGTGGGGAAGAAGAGGTGCTGGCCGCGGGTCAGCGACCAGACCGGCGACCAGTCGAGTTCGGCGGTCGGGTCGAACCGCTCGGCGACCAGGTGGAAGGGGTGGCCCTCGGCGTTCCAGCGCTCGCGCTCGGCGAACTGCCGGTCGTCCCAGAGCTGGCAGCCGTCCGGGTGGACCGCGGAGCTGCCCAGCGAGCGCAGCGAGCCGCGCACCCGGGCCTCGTCGCCCTGCCACAGGCCGCTGATCCGCTCGACGGCCTCGCAGAGCGCGCCCACCTGGGCGTCCAGCGGGGTGCGGCCCTTGCCGGAGCTCTCCTGGCGCAGCGAGTCGCGGACCTCGCCCAGCGCGCGCGGGCCGAGCGCCAGGTTGTGGCCGGCCCGGTAGACGTTGAGCAGTTCGGGGCCGCGCGGGTCGCGGCGGATGTCCTTGACCACGCCGGTGACCGGGCTCAGCAGGTGGCTGTAGCGCTCCAGCATCACCTGGGCCGAGATCGCCCGGTGCCCGCCGCCGGTGCGCACCGTGCGCCGGCGGCTGATCAGCTCGACGGGGCGGGCGGTGCGCGCGCCCATCAGGGAGGCGTCGCCGCACTGCGGGCACTGCGGGCGGCGGGTGAGCGGGTGGGTGCGGCTGGCCAGCGTCAGGGTGTCCAGGGTGACCACGCCGTCGTGCTCGGTGGAGCGGTGGCCGGCCAGCCACTTGGCGGCCTCCAGCGCGGCGAGCTGGGCGCCGAGCCCGACGGTGACGGGCAGCGCGGCGCGCGGGACGGGCACCCGCTGGTCGCCGTGGTGCAGGCGCACCGGCGACTCGGCGCAGCGGTGGCTGCGCAGCCGGTGGGCCAGGCAGTTCCAGCAGGCGGTGGTGCCGGGCTGGAAGACCGGCCCGACCCACAGGGTCGTGCCGTAGGGCTTGGCCAGCAGCCAGGGGCGCCGATCGGCGCGGTGGGCGGCGTCCAGCTCGCGCAGCCGCGGGTCGAGGTAGTCGGCGCAGAGCACCAGGTCCAGCGCCGGGCTCCGGGTGTCGTCCTCGGCCAGGGTGAGGCCGGCGGTGCGGCAGGCGGTGCGCAGCGGTTCGAGGTCGAGGCTGCCGTCGGCGGCGACCAGCCGCAGCGGCCGGGTCGCACCACCTCGGTGCGGCGCGTCGGCGCGGGCACCGGCCAGCTCCCAGTACGCCCGGGCCGCGGCGTCGGGCGGGGAGGGGGGGGGGGGGGGGGGGGGGGGGGGG
>NZ_BAAALF010000226.1:0-11911 GCF_039528135.1 Kitasatospora nipponensis
CGGTCAGCCACACCGTGGCGCCGCGCTCGCAGGGACCGGCCACGGAGGCCGCCTCTGCGGCTCCCCCGGCTGCCGGGTCGGTGGCTGTGGTGGTCACTTCGTACGCTCCTGGAGACGGTGAAGGGTGGTCGGGTGGCGCGGCCGTGCGGTGGTGCGGCCGTGCGGTGTGCGGTGGTGCGGTGTGCGTGGGTGCGGTTCGGGGGCGACTCAGAGGTGGATGCCGCACTCGGTCTTGCCCGAGTCGGCCCAGCGCCCGGCGCGGCCCTCCTCGCCCTCGCCCGGCTTGCGGGTGCAGGAGAGCGGCGAGCAGCCGACCGAGGTGTAGCCCTCCCAGAGCAGCGGGTTGAGCAGCACCCCGTGGGCGTTGACGTAGGCGTCCACGTCGGCCTGGGTCCAGCGGGCGATCGGGGCGATCTTGACCTTGCGGCGCTTGGCGTCCCAGGCCACCACCGGGGTGTTCGCCCGGCTCGGCGACTCGTCGCGGCGCAGCCCGGTCGCCCAGGCGTCGTAGCCCGCCAGGCCGCGCTGCAGCGGCTCGACCTTGCGCAGCGAGCAGCACAGGTCCGGGTCGCGGTCGTGCAGGGCGGGCCCGTACTCGGCGTCCTGCTCGGCCACGCTCTGCCGCGGGGTCAGGGTGATCACGTTGAGTGGCATGGTCGCGGCGACCGCGTCCCGGGTGCCGATGGTCTCCGGGAAGTGGTAGCCGGTGTCCAGGAAGACCACGTCCACCCCGGGCAGGGCGGTGGAGGCCAGGTGGGCGACGACCGCGTCCTCCATCGAGGAGGTGACGCAGAACCGCCGGCCGAAGGTCTCCGCGGCCCAGCGCAGCACCTCCTGCGCGGAGGCCTCCTCCAGGTCGCGGCCGGCCGCGGTGGCCAGCGCCTCCAGGCGGGCCGGATCGGCCGGATCGGTCAGCCGGTTGGGATCAGTCGCGGTGCTGCTCATCGGTGGCTCCCCCGTTCGACGACGACGACAACAGACCCAGGAACTTCACCTGGAAGGCCCGGCGGCAGGACGCGCACTCCCAGGCGCCGTGCCCGCCGGTCTCCGACGGGCGCAGGTCCTCGTCCCCGCAGTACGGGCAGTAGAAGGGCGCCGCTCGCTCACTCACGACAACTGCTCCTCGCCGGCGCGGGCCGTCCACTGGGCGAAGCGCTCGCCCTCGTGGCGGTCGGCCTGGAAGCGGGTGAGCACGCGCTCGACGTAGTCCGGCAGGCCGTCCTTGGTGACCTTGAGCCCGCGGACCTTGCGGCCGAACCCGGCCTCCAGGCCCAACGCGCCGCCCAGGTGCACCTGGTAGCCCTCGACCTGCTCGCCGTTCTCGTCGGTGACCAGCTGCCCCTTGAGACCGATGTCCGCCACCTGGATACGGGCGCAGGCGTTCGGGCAGCCGTTGATGTTGATGGTCAGCGGCTCGGCGAAGTCGGGCAGCCGCGCCTCCAGCTCGTCGATCAGGGTGCGCCCGCGCTCCTTGGTCTCGACGATGGCGAGCTTGCAGTACTCGATGCCGGTGCAGGCCATCGTGCCGCGCCGGAACGGGGACGGCGTGACCCGCAGGTCCAGCGCCTCCAGGCCGGCCACCAGCGAGGGGACCTGCTCCTCGGGCACGTCCAGCACGAGCATCTTCTGCTCGGCGGTGGTGCGCAGCCGGTCCGAGCCGTGCTCGGCGGCGAGCGCGGCGACCTTGCCGAGCAGCGCGCCGTCCACCCGGCCCACCCGCGGGGCGAAGCCGACGTAGAAGGTGCCGTCCTTCTGCCGGTGCACGCCGACGTGGTCACGCCAGACACCGGTGGGCTGCTCGGGCGCGGGGCCGTCGAGGAGCTCGTACTTGAGGTACTCGTCCTGCAGCACCTGGCGGAACTTGGCCACGCCCCAGTCGGCGACCAGGAACTTCAGACGGGCGCGGTTGCGCAGCCGGCGGTAGCCGTAGTCGCGGAAGATGCCGATCACGCCGCCGTAGACGTCCGCGACCTCCTCCAGCGGGACCCAGGCACCCAGCCGCACACCCAGCTTGGGGTTGGTGGACAGGCCCCCGCCGACCCACAGGTCGAAACCGGGCCCGTGCTCGGGGTGGTTCACGCCGACGAAGGCGACGTCGTTGATCTCGTGCGCCACGTCCAGCTGCGGCGAGCCGGAGATCGCCGACTTGAACTTGCGCGGCAGGTTGGAGAAGTCCGGGTTGCCGATGAAACGGCGCTGGATCTCCTCGATCGCCGGGGTGCCGTCGATGATCTCGTCCTCGGCGATGCCGGCCACCGGCGAGCCGAGGATGACGCGCGGGGTGTCGCCGCAGGCCTCGGTGGTGGACAGGCCCACGGCCTCCAGCTTCTGCCAGATCGCGGGCATGTCCTCGATCCGGATCCAGTGGTACTGGATGTTCTGGCGGTCGGTCAGGTCCGCGGTGCCGCGGGCGTACTGCTGGGAGACCTCGGCGATCGCCTGCAGCTGGGCCACCGTGAGGCGGCCGCCGTCGATCCGCACCCGCAGCATGAAGAACTCGGCGTCGAGCTCGTGCGGGTCCAGGATCGCCGTCTTGCCGCCGTCGATGCCCTCCTTGCGCTGGGTGTACAGACCCCACCAGCGCATCCGGCCGCGCAGGTCCGAGGGGTCGATCGAGTCGAAGCCCCGGTGCGCGTAGATCGTCTCAATGCGTGTCCGCACGTTGAGACCGTCGTCGTCCTTCTTGAACTGCTCATTGGCGTTGAGCGGGGTGAAGTGCCCCATCCCCCACTGGCCCTCACCGCGGTGGCGGGTCACCTTGCGGGCGGCGGCGGCGCGACGCACCGTGGCGTCGGCGGGCCGGGGCTCGACCGGGTCGGGAGTGGTGGCCATGTGAATGTCCTTCGGGCAGGTGGCTCTGGTGGGGGAGTTGGCGCCTTCCCCGGGCTCGGACCTGCTCCGACCTGCGGTTCTTCGACAGGTGGGAAACACGGTGACCTCGACCGAGGGGCGCCCGCTCATCCGCTCGCGGCGGGGATGGCGTATCGGTGGCGCCGGTGCGGTGGTGGCGGCGGGTGGGCTCAGATCACCGGACAGATGGCGCTGGACACGCGAAGGAGATCGACGTGGAGTCGACCTACCAGGGTGGTTCCGGCGCTAGGCATGGCAAGAGATTCGCACGCCGAGCGAGGTGCGGTCCACTAACGTCCAGAATATGGACTCGTTTGTACCGCCTGGCGAGATGCCGTCACGGGTGCCCAGCCTGCGGCGGTCGGACCCCGCCCGCCACGGTCGGGCGAGCGGGCCCGCCCGATACCGTAGTGGTGTGCAACCACCAGGTGAGAGCAGCAGAGCGGACGCGGAGCGGCCGTCGCGGCGACGGGGGAAGGGCGCCCGGCGGGCGGCCCGGCGACCGAGCTGGCGTACGACGGTCTGGGCGCTCCTCAAGGACACCACCAACACCTGCGTGGAGTACCGGGTCACCGGGCTGGCGGCGGAGGCGGCGTTCTTCACCCTGCTGTCGATCCCGCCGCTGCTGCTCTGCCTGGCCGGCACCCTCGGCTACCTCGACGACCTGCTGGGCGCCGGCACCATCCAGAAGCTCCAGCAGGACATCCTGTCGGCGGCCGGCACCGTCCTCTCGCCGTCCTCGATCCAGCAGATCGTCACCCCGCTGCTGGACAGCGTCTTCGCCAACGGGCGCCCGGACCTGATCTCGATCGGCTTCCTGCTCTCGCTCTGGTCCGGCTCCCGGGCGCTCTACATCTTCATCGACACCATCACCGTCATGTACGGCCTGGACGGCAAGCGCGGCATCGTCAAGACCCGCTCGATGTCGCTGGCGCTCTACCTGGGCGCGCTGGTGATCGGCTCGCTGGTGCTGCCGCTGCTGGTCGCCGGGCCCGGCCTGGTGGTGGCGGCGGTGCCCAACATCGCCGGCGTGGTCAGTGCGCTCTACTGGCCGGTGGCGATCCTGCTGCTGGTGGTCTTCCTCACCACCCTCTACCACCTGGCGGTGCCGGCCAGCACGCCCTGGCGCGAGGACATCCCCGGCGCCCTGGTGGCGCTGGGCGTGCTGGTGATCTGCAGCCTGCTGCTGCGCCTCTACCTGGTGCACTCGGTGGAGGGGCCCACCGTCTACGGCTCGCTGGCCGCGCCGGTCGCGGTGCTGCTGTGGATCTTCGTGGTGGCGCTCGCGGTGCTGATCGGCGCCGCCATGAACGCCGCCATAGACCGTCGTTGGCCCAGCGTGGAGACCGCCGACGCGCGCGCCGAGAACGAGCGGGTCAGCGAGCACGCGGCCGCCGCGCTGGTGCGCGAGGTCGGTGCCCGGCGGGCGGCCGAGCGGGCCGCGCGGGCGCGGGTGCTGGGCCTGGCCGAGGGCTTCGAGGAGGAGGGCGAGGAGGGCGACGACGAGGTGCCCTCGGAGTACCCCGAGCGGTGGGCCGACATGCTGGCCCCCACCGACGTGCGCGGCCGCTTCGCCGGGGCGCGCCGGCGGCGCCGCACGCCCCCGCCGCCGCCGGACAGCGACCGGCCCCTGGAGCGGCCGATCGTGCACCACGGCGGACCGCACGAGGTGCGGACCGGTGTGCCGGTGGGCGGCGGCCAGGGCGGGGAGGCCGAGCCGGAGCGGCCGGCCGGGCCGTGGGCCTCGGACGGGCGGTTCCCGGGCGAGCTGGGGCCGGTGGACTCGGCGCTGCCCAACCACCCGCCGCGACCGCCCTGGGACGGGCACCGGCCGTAGCGGGATCCCTCCCGGAAATTCGGATGCGCCGGCGGGGAGGGCTGTTCTAGGCTGCCAGCGCACAGAGACGTTCAGGGCCGTGCTGACCACGGTCCGGGAGAAGAAGCAGGAGGTGGGCCCCATGGCTGTCATCGCGCTCATGGCTGCCCCGCGCAGCACCGGTACCTCCCCCCTCCTCCCGGCCGCCGGCTGACGTTCGCTCAGCCCCCGGGAACCCGCGTCACCTCCCGAAGGGCATCACCGCGTTGCTCAACGCATCCGTTTCCTCCGTCTCCTCCCCTTCCTCCCCGTCGTCCGAGGTCCTCGGCACGCCGCCTTCCGCGGGCCTGTCGTCGTACGGCTGGACGGCCGAGCTCGACGAGCTCTTCGCACCGCTCGCCGAGGCCGGGCTGGTGCCCGGTCGCCTCGCCCGGGTCGACCGCGGCCAGGCCGACGTCGTCGTCGCCGACCCGCTGACCGGCCGGCTGCGCACCGTGCGCGCCGACACCCGTCCGGTCGGCAGCGCCGAGACCGTCGAGAACCCGTGCACCGGGGACTGGGTCGCCCTGGAACCCACCGGCGCCGAGGCCCCGGTGGCCACCGTGCGCGCCCTGCTCCCGCGCGCCACCGCGATCATCCGCAAGGGCGCCGGCAAGCGCTCGGACGGCCAGGTGCTGGCGGCCAACGTCGACACCGTCCTGATCGCCGTCTCGCTGGCGGTCGATCCCGACCTCGGCCGGGTCGAGCGCTTCGTCGCGCTCGCCTGGGAGAGCGGCGCCCAGCCGCTGGTCGTGCTCACCAAGGGCGACCTGGTGGACGACGCCGAGTTCGTCCGCGAGGACGTCGAGCGGGTCGCGCCGGGCGTCACCGTCCTGGTGGTCAGCGCCGAGACCGGCGAGGGCCTGGACGTCCTGCGCGCGTGCCTGGGCGCCACCAGCGCGCTGGTCGGCCAGTCCGGCGCCGGCAAGTCCACCCTCACCAACGCGCTGGCCGGCACCGACGTCATGGTGGTCCAGGGGACCCGGGACAGTGACGAGAAGGGCCGGCACACCACCACCACCCGCGAGATGATCCCGCTGCCCCAGGGCGGCGTGCTGATCGACACCCCCGGCCTGCGTGGCGTGGGCCTCTACGGCGGCGAGGGCCTCGACCAGGCCTTCTCCGAGATCGCCGAGCTCGCCGAACAGTGCCGCTTCCACGACTGCACGCACCAGGCGGAGCCCGGCTGCGCGGTCCTGGCGGCGCTCGCGGACGGCACGCTGCCCGAGCGCCGGATGGACAGCTACCGCAAGCTCCAGCGCGAGAACGAGTGGATCGCCTCGCGCGCCGACGCCCGGCTCGCCGCCGAGCGGGTGCGGGCGTGGAAGGCGGTGAGCAAGTCGGCCCGGGGCAACATCCGTCCCTGGAGCGGCAGCCGCGCGCCGCGGAACTGACGGTCCGCCGGGTCCCTGGCGTCCGTCCCCTGCCCACCCCCCTGCCCGCCGGTGCGCGTTGTCAGTGCCGGCAGGCAGGGTGGTGGTCGGCCGGTGAGGACCGGACGGGTGGCCCCTGGGGCCGTGACCACGCGTGGGCAAGGGGATTCGGTGTCGGTGGAAGAGACGGACGGGCGGCTGGAGTCGGTCGGCGGCTTCACGGCGGGCTGGTTCGCCAGCGACCTCGGGATGTACCGCCCCAGCCGCGGCACCTACCAGCTGTACGCGTACGACAGCCTGCCGCCGCTGGAGCCGGCCCCGTTCACCGGCGACTTCGGGTGGCTGGGCGACCTCGGCGAGCCCGACCCGGGCCAGGAGGAGCCGATCGCCGCGCTGGAGCGGGGGCTGGCCGAGCTGGGACTGACGCTGCCCCGGGACTTCGCCGCCTTCCAGCGCAGCGCCGAGGAGGTCCGGCTGGTGCTGGACGAGGTCTCGGTGACCGCCTGCTGGACAGACGTCTCACTGCCGCTGCCCAGCCCGGTCGAGGAGGGCGCCCGACTGGTCCGCTTCCTGCGCGACCAGCAGGACTGCCTGCTCTGGTACCTCTACCTGCGCCCCGGCGGCGAGGCGTTCGTGATCTGCTCCTACCTCGACTACGCCTACGAGTACGAGGCGCGGGAGGCCGGCGAGGAGACCGGGGTCGACCTTGCGGACCGCGCGCAGCAGCTGGACTCGATCCTGTGGTGCGCGCCCAGCTTCGAGGAGTTCGCCTACCGGTTCTGGGCCGAGAACCGGATCTGGCACGCCCTGCACGGTGCCGGCCC
This sequence comes from Kitasatospora nipponensis, assembly GCF_039528135.1. Classification (NCBI taxonomy): domain Bacteria; kingdom Bacillati; phylum Actinomycetota; class Actinomycetes; order Kitasatosporales; family Streptomycetaceae; genus Kitasatospora; species Kitasatospora nipponensis. The sequence continues at coordinate 6,903 of NZ_BAAALF010000226.1, forward strand.
GGCCGCGCTCGGACCCACGCTGCGCAGGTACCTGGCCCACTACGGTGATGTCTGATTTCCGCGAGTAGCGCGGCCGCCGCGGGCGCAGACTGGACGGCGTGATCGATGACGAGACCCGCTACCGCGCCGTGGACAGCCGTGACGCCCGCTTCGACGGGGTGTTCTTCACTGCGGTGAAGAGCACCGGGATCTACTGCCGCCCGAGCTGCCCGGCCGTCACCCCCAAACGCGTCAACTGCACCTTCTACCCGACGGCCGCGGCCGCCCAGGGGGCCGGCTTCCGGGCCTGCCGGCGCTGCCGGCCGGACTCCGTGCCGGGCTCCCCGGAGTGGAACCACCGGGCCGACCTGGTCGGCCGGGCGATGCGGCTGATCGGCGACGGGGTGGTGGACCGGGAGGGGGTGGCCGGGCTGGCCGACCGGCTCGGCTACAGCTCGCGCCAGCTCCAGCGACAGCTGACCGCCGAGCTCGGGGCCGGCCCGATCGCCCTCGCCCGGGCCCAACGCGCCCAGGCGGCACGGCTGTTGCTGCAGACCACCGAGCTGCCGGTGACCGAGGTGGCGTTCGCGGCCGGCTTCGCCTCGGTGCGACAGTTCAACGACACCGTGCGCGAGGTGTACGACCGTACGCCCAGCGGCCTGCGGGCCGAGGCCGGCGGCGCGGGTGAGCGCGGTGCGGGTGGGCGTGGCCGGGCGGCCGCGGCCCCCGCCGTGCCGGGGGCGTTGAGCCTGCGGCTGGCGTACCGCGGCCCCATCGACACCGAGCACCTGCTGGACTTCCTCGCACTGCGCGCCGTCCCGGGCGTGGAGGAGGTGGTCCCGGGCCCCCGCGGCGTGCGCACCTACCGGCGCACCCTGGCCCTGCCGCACGGCTACGCGATCGCCGAGGTCGACTCGCTGGGCACCGCGGCGCGCCCCGACCGGGGCTGGCTGGACTGCCGGCTGCGGCTGGCCGACCTGCGCGACCTGACCACCGCCGTGCACCGGCTGCGCGCCCTGCTCGACCTGGACGCCGACCCGCAGGCGGTGGCCGAACAGCTCGGCGCCGGCCCGCTGGTCGGCCCGGCGGTGGCCGGCCGCCCCGGCCTGCGCTCGCCGGGCCACGTCGACCCGCACGAGCTGGCCGTGCGCGCGGTGCTCGGCCAGCAGGTCACCGTGGCGGCCGCCCGCACGCTGGCCGGCCGGCTGGCCGCCCGCTCCGGCCAGCCGCTGCCCGAGCCGAGCGGCGGCCTGACCGTGCTCTTCCCGAGCGCGGGGGCGCTGGCCGAGGCCGAGTCGGGCGACCTGGCGATGCCGGTGGCCCGCCAGCAGGCCCTGCGCGGCCTCTGCGCGGCGCTCGCGGACGGCACGGTGCGCCTGGACCCCGGCGTGGAGCGCGAACGCGCCGCCGAGCAGCTGCTGGCACTGCGCGGCATCGGCCCGTGGACGGTCGGCTACCTGCGGATGCGCGCGCTGGCGGATCCGGACGTCTTCCTGCCGGGCGACGCCGGTGTGCGGCACGGCCTGCAGCGGCTGGGCCTGCCCGGCGACCCGAAGGCGGCCGCGCGGATCTCGGCGGCCTGGGCACCCTGGCGCTCGTACGCCGTGCACCAGCTCTGGGCGTCGGCGTAACCCCCGGGGCCGAGGAGTCGTGGACGGCCGTCAGGGGGTCGGCGGCGCGCCCGGGGCGCCGACCGGGCCCTCACCCGGGCCGCCGGCCAGCGATCGGGCGAGGCGGTCCAGGGCGGGCAGCGCGGCCATCACCGCGTCGTAGTCGGGGCCGTCGAGGGTGCCCAGGGCGCCGGCGATCCGGCACTCGTGGGCGTGCTGCCAGTCCGCCAACTGCCGGTACCCGGCGGCGGTCAGCGCGATCCGGGCCGTGCGGCGGTCGCCGGGATCGGGCTGCCGGTCGACGAACCCCGCCTCCAGCAGCTTGCCGACCAGCCCGCTGACGGTGTTCGGGGCCAGCCGCTGGCGGGCCGCCAGCTCGCCGACCCGCAGCGGGGCCGCCGCCAGCGTCTGGAGCAGCTCGACCTGGGCCATCGGCAGCGACTCCCACGGGTAGTCGGTGCGGATGCTGCTGCGCAGGGCCCGCCGCAGCCGGGTGACCACGTCGGTCAGCCGCTGGGCCTCCTCGATGGCGCGGGCGCCCTGCGGTACGGCCGACGGCGTCGCCGCTGGGGCCGCCGAGGCCGTCGTCGCGGGCGTCTCGGACTCGGGCGCAGTGGCCGCCTGACCGGTCAACGCGGTCGGGGACGGGGGCTGGGGGTGCGGCGGCATGGGCGACAGCGTAGCGCCAGCGGCCCGGCGTCCCGCCCCGGCACAGCCGTGGGGGCCCTGGCGCAGCGGCCGTCCACGGCCGCCGTGCCAGGGCCCCCACGGGCCCGACCGGTCAGTTCAGCGGGAGGTCGAGGGGCTGCGCCCCGCGCTCCGCGAGCATGCCGGTGATCAGCTGGATCTCGGAGGTCTGGCCGACCACCATGGACTGCGCCAGCCGCTTCTCCGCCGGGTTCTGCGCCAGGTCGACGTACCCCTGCGCCATCTCGACGCCGCCCTTGTGGTGCTGCAGCATCAGTTGCAGGTAGAAGACCTCGGCGTCCTTGCCGCTGAGCGTGCGCAACTGGTCCATCTGCGCGTTGGTCGCCATGCCGGGCATCAGCGAGCCGTCGTGCGCCTGGTAGGGCGCCATCTGCATCCAGGCCATCGGCTTGGCCGGGGAGCTCTGGGTGAGCCCCCACTGGTCCAGCCAGCCCATCATCATGCCCCGCTGGTTCGCCTGGGTGTTGATGATGTCGAAGGCCAGGGTGCGGACCTCGGCGTTGTCGGTGCGGTCCCGGACGGTGAAGGACAGGTCGATGGCCTGCTGGTGGTGCGTCGCCATGTCCCGGGCGAACCCGGCCTCGGGCGAGTCACCGGCCGGCGCGGCCGCCACCGTCCCGGCGGCCGTCGAGCCGCTCGCCAGCAGGGCCGGCACGCCCAGGCAGAGCGCGACCGCCGCGGCGAGCGCGGCCGGCCACCAGAGCGTGCGGCGTCGCCGGGGCGCCGCCTCCCGGATGGCCTCCTGCTCGGCGTCCTGCGGGTCGAGGTCCTTGCGGGCGGCCGTCACTGCATCGCGCCCGAGCTGCAGGACGCGCCCGGCTCCTGGGTCTGCGGGCCCTGGACGTACTTGGTGAAGAACTTCTCCACCCGCGGGTCCTTCGCGCTGTCGACCACCAGCTGGGTGCCCCAGGCGGAGAGCGTCACGGTGCCCTTCTCGGTCGGGAAGGGGCTCATCATCGTGTACGGGGTGGCCTTGACCTTGTCGGACAGCGTCTTGATGTCGTCCGCGGTGGCCTTGTCGTTGTAGGTGACCCAGACCGCGCCGTGCTCCAGCGAGTGCACCGCGTTCTCGTTCTGCACCGGCTTGTCGTAGACGTTGCCCATGCAGGTCAGCCAGACCGGGTTGTGGTCACCGCCGACCGGCGGGGTCATCGGGTACGTGACGGGCGTGGTCACGTGGTTGCGGGTGAGGTTGTCCCAGGTCTGCACGCCGTCGATGGGCGCCTTGGCCGCGGCCACCTGCTTGTCGTGCTTGGCGTTGGCGTTCGTGATGATGTAGACGCCGGCGCCGATGGTGCCCGCGACCAGCACGCCGGCCACCGAGAACGCGATGATCTTCATCCGGCGCTCGCGACGCTGCTCCTCGGCCCGCAGTTGGGCGATCCGCTCGCGGCGGTCGTTGGTCGCCTGCTTGCCGCCGCCCTTGGCCTTCGCCGGGCGGTTGGTGACGAGCGGCTCGCCCTGCTTGCCGTTGTCGGCGTTCTTGTTGGTCTTCGAGGCGGAACCCACGGAAATCTTCCTTGTCCCCGCCGGCGGTCTGCGCACGGCGGAATGAGGTGGTGCGGGGGAGAGGAGACCGCGAGCGACCCGGACGGGGCTCGCGGGGGTTCCGCTCAGGTCCGGTTGACCTGGAGCAGGTGGAGATCGGGGGCGGGCGTCGCCCAGGGCGCGTCACCGACCGGCGGCGCCGGTGGGCCGGCGGGCGGGGGCCGCCGCCACCCCCCCCCCCCCCCCCCCCGCCGGCCCCGGCCCGCCGCCGGCGGGGGCCGCCAGCAACGGCAGCGCGGCCGGGGCCGGCTGCGGCGGGGCGTTGGGGAGCTGGGCGTCCTGGCCGGTGAAGTGGTGGCTGGAACAGCCGCTGCCCGGGCGGGAGTCGGACGAGGCGGACGAGCACCAGGTCAGCGAGTCGGCGAGCAGGCCGTCGGCGGCGGCCTTCGCGGCCGCGCCGGCCTTGGCCGGGACGGCGGAGGCGGGCGCCTGCGCGCTCGCCCGCGCTGTCGCGTGGGCGTGCGGGGTCGCGGTGGGCGTGGCCGCGGGAGTGGCGGCGCGGGCCGACCCCGCGCACGGCAGGGCCACCAGCAGGGCCACCAGGAGACCGACCAACGGAAGGACCAACGACACGCCCGAGGGGCGGTCCGCGGCTGCGGTGCTCCCCGGGGTGGGTCGGACAGGTCCTGGCGCGGTCATGCGCACATATTAATCAGCCGAACGGGGGAAGCGGTCCCCCTCCTCTGTCCTCATTTTGGGATTAATCAACGGACTGGCGTGCGGTTCTCCGCCCAACGGGCCCCGGGGGGCCAGTCCGCGCCATCCTGCGCAAACCCCGGACAGCGGCCCCGGGCGTGGAGAGAATGACGAGGTGGACCGCTCCTTACCAGCCGACCCGACCGACCGGCGGGCGACCCCTTCCCCACCGAGTGACGGTACGCACGCACCCCACCGACGAGGAGCCGGCAGATGACCAACCAGGGCGCGCCCGCACAGCAGCAGCCGGCGGACGAGTGGTGGACCCGGGTCTACGAGGGGCCGGCGGGCACCCTGCCGGACACCCCGGCGGCCGAGGCGGGCGACGGGAGCGTGGACGACTGGTTCGACGCGGTCGCCTCGATCGTCGGGCCGGTGGCGGAGGCGGAGGCGGAGGCAGCGGAGGTGGAGGAGGCGGTGGCCCGGTCGGCGGCCTCCCGGGCGTCGGTGATCAACGGCTCACCGCGC
>NZ_BAAALF010000227.1:0-1727 GCF_039528135.1 Kitasatospora nipponensis
CGGTCTGCTCCTCGCGGGGGTCGAGTGAGGTGGTGCGGGTCGCGCGCCGACGGGTCCGGAGCGGGGGCCGCGAGGTCGGCAGGTTCGGTCGCGAAGGCCGGCACCGGGCGCTGGCCGGGTCCGGGCACCGAGCGCAGGATCTCCTGGTGCGCGGCCCGCACGCCCGCGCCCGGCTCGATGCCCAGCTCGTCGATCAGCGTGCGGCGCAGCCGACGGTGCACGGCCAGCGCCTCGGCCCGCTGGTCGGTGCGGTGCAGCGCGAGCATCAACTGCCGGTGGAAGGACTCGCGCAGCGGGTGCTCGGCGGTCAGCCGTCCGAGTTCGGGGACCAGCCCGAAGGGGCGCCCCAGCGCCAACTCGGCGTCGAAGCGCCACTCCAGGGCCTGCAACCGCTGCTCGTGCAACTGCTGGACGTGCGGCAGGGCCTCGCCGGCCAGGGTCGGCAGGTCGCTCAGCGGGGTGCCGCGCCAACCGGAGAGGGCCGCCCCGGCCTGCCGGCTGACGGTCCACCAGTCCTCCTGGCGGTGCGCGGCGCGGGCCAGGTCCAGCCGACGGGTGAACTCCTCGGTGTCCAACTCCCCGACGGCCACCCGCAGCAGGTAGCCGGGCGCCACCGTGCGCAGCCGCACCGGTCCCTCCGGGCCGAGCAGCCGGCGCAGTTGGACCACGTGGTTGTTGAGCGAGGTGGCGGCGGTGGCCGGCGGATGCTCGCCCCAGAGCGCGGCGGTCAACCGGTCCCGGGAGACCACCCGGTTCGGCTCCAGCAGCAGGACGGCGAGCAGGGCCCGGCACTTGGGGGAGCGCACCGGCAGGGCGTGGCCCGTGGCGTCATGGACCGTCAGAGGGCCCAGCAGGCCGAACCGCAGCGCGCTGCCGGGCTCCGCCGACGAGGGGATGAGGGTGTTTTGGCCCGTCTGTGGAAGGTCCATTATCGGCATGTTACCCGGCCGTGTGCGGCCTCCGGCAGGCTCAGGGCGACCGAGTCCGGCAGGGTCGGTGCCTCACGGGGGGAGGCATCGGCCGGCCGGGTTTCGCGGGGGAGGCCCGCTTGACGAGGAGGAAGCAACCGATGATCGTCCAGAAGTTCGCCGAGGTGTCCGGGAACCGGTCCGCTGCGGGATCCGCGCAGGTCGCCGTGGGGGGTGGCGGGCAGCGCCGCAGGGACAGCGCCTGGGCCTGAGCCCGGCGGCCCGCGCGGGGGCGCGGGCTGCCGGGCGGGGCTGTGGCCCGGGCTCCCGCGGGGGCTCCTGGTCGGGCTTCCGCGGGGGCGCCCGGCCGGAGCCCGGGGGGCCGCCGGCCGGGGCCGCCCACGACGCGCCCGCCGGGGTGCCGAGTGGGAGCCCGGCCGTCGGGTAAGTGTTGGGGGACAGCAGTGGCCGCCGTGGCCACTGATCCGTGATGGGGTGAGGGGTGAGGTCATGACCGACTACGCCGCTGAATTCGTCGTCGACTCGCGGGACCCGGAGGATCCGGAGCCCGCCGTGGACGCGGAGCTCCCCGCGCGCGACGATCTGCCGCTGGCCGCCGCCGCGGACGTCGCGGACGCCTTCGAGCAGAGCCGCGAGGTCCCGGTCGACGACGACGAGTACCCGCGGTGACCTGCCCGCGGTGAGCGGCCCGCGTCGGTCACCCACCCACAGACCCACCGTCCCGCGGGTCGCGCAGCCGCTCGCGCAGCACGCACCGCGCCGCCGCCCCGGTGCCCCCCCACCCCGGGGGGGGGAGCG
>NZ_BAAALF010000227.1:1737-11900 GCF_039528135.1 Kitasatospora nipponensis
CCGGCCGCGGCTGTTGCCGCGGACGGCGTGGGCGGTGTGGGCGTCCAGGTCGGCCCGTCCGGGCGCCTCGGCGGGGCCGTCCGGGCGGTGGTCCGCGTGTCGCGCCCCGGTGGCCCGGCGGGCGTAGCGTGGATCCAGAGTGCCCGTCGGGTGCTGAGTCCTCGAACCCCGTGGTGGAGGCCGTCATGAGACTGCAGGACGAACTTCCCGTCGACCACCGCCTGGCGCGGGTCTACCGCTACGGCGCCGGTCTCGGTGGACTGCTGCTGCTGATCTGGGGCTGCTTCGGGCTGGCCGGCCAGCCCGGCTACCTGGACACCACCGGCACCAACGTGGCCGGGATGTCGAGCAACGGCGCGCTGGGCGTGCTCTCGATCATCTTCGGTGCCGTGCTGATGATCGGCGCGGTGATCGGCGGCAACATCGCCTCCTGGATCAACATGATCGTCGGCGCGATCTTCTTCGTGGCCGGTTTCGTCGGCCTGGTGGCGCTCGACAGCAGCTGGAACTACCTGGCCTTCCGGATGGCCAACGTGCTCTTCAGCTTCGCCTTCGGCCTGGTGATCGCCACCTTCGGGATGTACGGCAGGGTCAGCGGCCGGCTGCCGCACGACAACCCGTACTGGAAGCAGCGGCACGGCGGCACCCCCGACGAGAGCGAGGAACTGCAGGGCCGTTGGCACGTGCCGGGCTTCAAGACCGCGCTGCGCCCCACCCTGCACCACTGAGCCGCCCGCACCGCCACAGAGCGTTCGCAATCGGTAAGGAGCAACGGGCCGGAGCCCCTCGTAAGGTGCCCACAGGAGAGCGACGCCTCCGCCGGGCACCGAACGAAGGGCTCCGCCATGACCACCGACCCCGCGCACCCCGACGCCGCCGCCGAGATCGGCGTGATCGGGGGCTCCGGCCTCTACGCCCTGCTCGACGACGTCACCGAGGTGATGGTCGGCACCCCCTACGGTCCGCCCAGCGACTCGCTCTTCCTGGGCGAGATCGCCGGGCGCAAGGTCGCCTTCCTGCCCCGGCACGGGCGCGCGCACCGGATCCCGCCGCACCGCATCGACTACCGGGCCAACCTGTGGGCGCTGCACGCCCTGGGCGTGCGCCAGGTGCTCGCGCCGTGCGCGGTGGGCGGCCTGCGGGCGGAGTACGGGCCGGGCACGCTGCTGGTGCCCGACCAGTTCGTGGACCGCACCTCGGGCCGGGTGCAGACCTACTACGACGGCGTGCCGCTGCCGGGCGGCGCCGTGCCCGAGGTGGTGCACGTCTCGGCCGCCGACCCCTACTGCCCGGTCGGGCGGGCCGCCGCGCTGGCCGCCGCCCGCGCGCAGGACTGGGAGCCGGTGGACGGCGGCACGCTGGTGGTGATCGAGGGTCCACGCTTCTCCACCCGGGCCGAGTCGCGCTGGTACGGCGCCAACGGGTGGTCGGTGGTGGGCATGACGGGCCACCCGGAGGCGGTGCTGGCCCGCGAGTTGGGCCTCTGCTACACCTCGCTGGCGCTGGTCACCGACCTCGACGCGGGGGTCGAGACCGGCCAGGGGGTGACCCACACCGAGGTGTTGGAGGTCTTCGCCCGCAACGTCGACCGGCTGCGCGGGGTGCTCTTCCAGGCCGTCGAGGCGCTGCCGGCCCGACGGGACTGCGTCTGCTCGCACGCCCTGGACGGCCTGAGCACCGGCCTGCCCGGCGTGCCCGACCTGCCCGACCTGTCCGAGCTGCCGGGCCTCTGAGCGGGCCGGACGGCGCGCCCCATTCGCCGCGGCCGCCACCCCGGCGGCCGCGGCGGAGCTCAGCGCTTGCCCGCCGGCCTGCGGCGGCGGCGCCGGAGCACCGTGGCCAGCAGGGTGACCACGGCGATGGCGGCGAGGGTGAGCAGCCAGTTGCGCAGGTAGGGCAGGGCGAGCACGGTGGGGTTGCCGTGGCCCTGGCCCTGCCGCAGGACGGCGGGCAGCGCCACGGCGGTGACCGCGGCCGCCACGACGAGGCCGCCGCGCACGGTCCACGGCAGGCGGGGCAGCGCGACGGCGAGCAGGCAGAGCAGCGGGACCCAGAGGCCGTCGTGCACGATGACCGCGCCCACGGCCCAGGTCAGCACGTCGAACGGGTGCTGGACGTAGGGGTCGTGCAGCAGCCCGTACAGGCCGAAGCCGATGACACCGGCCCCGGCGAGCGCGAGCGCGCCGCGCAGGGCGAGCAGGGTGCGCGACATCAGAGCACCTCCAGCCGGCTGACCCACTTGGTCTGCAGGACGCCTGGGCGATTGGGCGCGATCACCCGGGCGGGATAGCCGTGTTCGGGGTGCAGGACCTCGCCGTTGACCCGCAGCGCCAGCAGGGTGAGCGGGTCACGGGCGTAGGAGGCCTCCATCTCGGTGACCCGGTAGGGCCCGTCGACCTCCAGCGAGGTGATCCGCAGCCGGGCGGTGTCGGGCGCGCCGGCGCGGGCGACCAGGTCGGCGATCCGCACGCCCCGCCAGCGGGCCGAGGCGCTCCAGCCCTCCACGCAGGCGATGGGCAGTTCGGCCTCGTGCTGGTCCATGGCGAGCAACTCGTCCAGGGAGAGCCGGTAGGGGCGCGGGCCCTGGACGGTGAGCCGCCAGTCGGCGGGCACCGTCGAGGTGCCGGCCGCCTCCGCGGTGCGGTTGACCGGCAGACCCTGCGGGCCGAGATCCGGGCGGCGCGGGGCGAACAGGTCCAGGCGGCGCAGCCACGGCACGCTCTGCCCGGCGGTGGTCACCGTCACCAGGACCACCGAGGCGGCGATCGCGGCCAGGAAGCCGCGCCGCTCGGCGAGGCCTTCGCCCGCCGGCGCCGGCCGGACCCGGCGCCAGTGCCCGGCGATCTCCGGGCCCTTGGCGGCGACGTGCAGCAGCAGTCCGCCGAGCGCGATCCAGGCCAGCCAGAAGTGCGTCTGACGGAACGGGAAGGGCCACACGTACCACTGCAGGGTGTTCAGCAGCCCGGTGAAGAGCTCCAGCAGCATCGACGCGACCAGCAGGAAGATCCCCAGCCGCTCCAGTGCGTGCAGCACGCTGCGGATCGGCGGCCACTCGAACAGCTTGGGGTAGACGGTCCACAGCTTGGCGCCCAGCAGCGGGATCGCGGCGATCCCGCTGATCACGTGCAGCCCCTGGGTGACCCGGTAGCCGTCCGCCGGCCGGCTGGGCAGGTGGTCGCGCAGCCAGGTCGGCGGGTCCTGCAACAGGTGGCTGTACAGCCCGGTCGCGAAGCAGACCAGCAGCGCCGCGCCGAGCCAGCGGCCGATCACCACGGCGGTGCGCGGCTCGTGCAGCCGGGAGCGGAACGAGGGGAGAGGGGGTCGGGGCAGATCCATACGGCTATGCAACCGCCGGATCGCCGTCCGTGGTGCGTGCGACGTGCTTACGGAAGTCCTACGCTAGGAGCCGGCCACCGACGCGCCCCCGGTACCCGGCGCGGTTCGGCCCTGCGGCTGACGACGTGCCCCGCCGTCAGCACACCGGCGGGGCATCGCCCTGTCACCCGACCGGGTCCCCGTCCCCGGGCGACGGCCAGCTGAACCGGTCGGACCGGGACGTCGAGGTCCTCCGCTGACCACCTGGCGCATTCGGTGCGTGCGTGGCGGCTACTGCCCGTTTCGCACCTTCGCGGCGTCCGCGTCGGCGGTCGCCATGTCGGTCTTCATCTGCGCGATGTCCGCCTGGACCTTTTGCCGGGCCTGCGTGTCGTCGGGGCCGCCCACGCCGAGGCCGTCGTTCGCGAGGGCGAACAGGTCGGACTGGACGACGGTGTTGTCATCCCGCCAGTCGCCGATCGACGACGGCTCGTCACTCGCGTCGAACTCCGCGTCGGCTTGCCTGAAGGCGTCGGTGCCGGGCTGGATGTCCTGGGAGGCCTTCTGCTGCCAGGCGTGGAAGGCGTCGAACGAGCCGGCCTGACCGCGGGCCAGGATGACCTCGACGCCGCGGTTGAACTCCTGCTGGTAGTAGGCGTCGTTCGAGGTGAGGATCGACGCGGCTCTCGCCCGGTTGACGACCGGGGCAAGGTGCGTCGGCGGCAGGCTGAGCGGAGGTAGCGGCGCGGTCGCGGCGGGGCTGGGGACCTTGGCGGCCGTCTGCGGTGCCGGGGTGGCCTTGGCAGCCGGAGCGCCGGTCTTCTTCGAGCCGGCGTTCGCCGCGATCCCGATGACGACGACCAGGGCAAGGATCCCGGCACAGCCGAGGCAGCCGGCCTTGCCGCGCTTCGGCTTCTGTGGCGCCTTGGGTGATGGCTGGGCGGAGATGCCCCAGGTGATGGGCGGCTGGTCATCGGACACGGCGCTGCTCCTGTTGCTGGCATGGTCGGCAGGAGCAGCGTGGCAGTGATCACCTTACGGAGTGCGGGAGTTGCCGACCTGTGATGCTACCCGCCGGTCACCCGAGGTCGGGGGAGTCGGGGGAGGTTTGCGGCGTGATGACCTGCTGACGGGATTCGGACGACGACGGCGGACCCCGGCCGGCGGCCTGGCTCGCGCCCCGGGGATCCGTCAGACTGTCCCGATCGTCGACGGGGGAGCTGGGGATGGGTAACGGGCGGGGTGGCGGGCGGCCTCCGGTGAGGGCGGGCCGTCGGGTGGTGGTGGCCAAGGGGCGCGGCCAGGGGAAGGCGCCCGCGATGTCCTCCCGGCGGGTGACGTGCCTCAGTGTGGTGACCGCGGTCGGCACGCCGTGTGCCCTGATCGGCCTGGCGGTGCTCGCGAGCAATCCGGACTACCGCGTGCTGGGCATGGTCACGGGGGTCGTGGTGCTCATCGCGGGCCTCGGGGTGGTGGCCGCGCTACGGCCCACCTGGTGGCTGATCGGTCCGGCCCTCGCGCTGGAGATCGGGTTGCTGGTGGCCTCCGGGCCGGCGATCCGCACCGAGGTGCTGGTCCTGCGCGGGGTGCGCACCCCGGTCGTGGTGACCGCCGCCCACAGCTCCAAGGACAGGACCGGGCGCGTCAGTTGGACGTGCGACCTGCGCCGCGTGGACGGCCGGCCGCTGCCGCACGCCAGGCTGGAGGGGTATGCGGGCTGCTACGGCCCCTCGGACATCGGCCGGACCCAGGACCTCCTGGTGGACCCGGCCGGCTGGGTGCCTCCGCGGGAACCGCAGGTGGACCGCGCGGGTCTCGAGGTGGGGATCGCCCTGATCGGCGCGGCAGCGGTGCTCTTCGCGGGCGTGGCCGTCGCCGCCGGTCGACTCCACCTGCGCGCCGCCCGCCGCCCTCGGTGACCGGCCGGGCGACCGGTCGCCCGGATGGCCGGGGTCTGCTTACGGAAGTCCTACGGCGCCCCGCCGCAGCGCCCGGTGGGCCGGTCGCGGTGGGAGGGTGACGAGGTGTCCGCACCTCCCCGCGCTCCCCGCCCCCACCACCGCCCGCCCGCCGGGCCGCCCGCCGGGCCGCCGCCCGCCCCCGGTGGCAGCCGGCCGGGTGGCGCCGTCGGCGTCGCGCTCACCGTCGCCCTGACCGCCGCCCTGCTCGCCGCGATCACCGCCGAGCTGGCGCTGACCCTCACCGGCGGCGGCACGCTCGGCCACCGCGGCCCGCTCGCCCTCTGGTACCCGGTGGACCTGGCGCTCTTCGCGGCCCCGCTGCTCGCGCTGCGCCTGGTGCCGGCGCGGCTGGTGGCGCCGCTGGTCCTGGCCGGCGCCGTGGCGGTGGCCGCCGCCGGGCTGCTGGTGGCCCCGCGCACCAGTGACGACGCCTACCGCTACCTGTGGGACGGCCAGGTCCAGGCGGCCGGCCACTCGCCCTACGCCTACCCGCCCGACGCTGAGGAGCTGGCCGAGCTGCTGGCCGGGGCGCAGGCGCTCTTCCCGCCGGCCGGCGACTGCACCGGCTGGGACCTGCGGCGCGCCGAGCCGGGCTTCTGCAGCCACGTCAACCGGCCCGCGGTGCCCACCATCTACCCGCCGGTCGCCGAGTTCTGGTTCCTCGGCCTGCACCTGGTCGGGCACGGCCACGGGGTGCGCGCCGCGCAGGCCGGCGGCGCGCTGCTCGCGGTGGCCACCGCCGGCCTGCTGCCCCTCGTCCTGCTCGTCGAGCGCCGGCGCCGCGCGGCGCTCTGGGCCTGGTTCCCGGGTACCGCCGTCTGGGCGGTCAACGACGCCCACGTGGACGCCCTCGGCGCCCTGCTCACGGTGGCCGGTCTCGCGCTGACCGTCCGCGGGCGCCGCTCGGCGGGCGGGGCCGCGCTGGGCGCCGCCGCTGCCGTCAAGCTGGTGCCCGTGCTGGTGCTGCCCGGGGCCCTGTCCGGGGTGCTGGCCCGCGGCCGCCGCCCGGGCCGGCGCGAGCTGCGGACGGCGCTGGTGGCGGGCGGGGTCTTCCTGCTCAGCTACCTGCCCTACCTGCTGCTCTCCGGCCGCAAGGTGCTCGGGTTCCTGCCCGGCTACCTGCGCGAGGAGGGCTACGACCAGGGGCCGCTGCAGCGCTTCGGCCTGCTGCGCACCGTGCTGCCGGACCGGCTGGCGGCCGGCGGCGCGGCGCTGGCCGTGCTGCTGGCGGTGCTGGTCGTGCTGCGCCGCGGCGACCGGGTGCGGCCCTGGCGCGGCGCGCTGCTGGTGACCGGCACCGCGCTGCTGGCGCTGACCCCCGCCTACCCCTGGTACGGGCTGCTGCTGGTGGCCCTGGTCGCCCTGGACGGGCGCTGGGAGTGGCTGGCGGTGCCCGCGGCGGGCCAGTTGGCGTACCTGTACGGCGTCGAGGCCCAGCTGCCCGCCTACGGGGCGGCGCTGGGCCTCGTGCTGGCCGGGGCGTTGCTGCGGTGGTGGACGGTGAGCGGCTCGGTCAGGCCGGGGCGTCCTCCAGCCGGAAGCCGACCTTGACCGTCACCTGGTAGTGCTGGATCGCACCGTCCGCGACATGGCCGCGCACCTGGCCCACTTCGAACCAGTCGATGTTGCGCAGCGTCTGCGCGGCGCGGTTCAGCGCGTTGCGGATCGCGGCGTCGGTCCCCTCGTGCGAGGTCCCGACGATCTCGGTGACCCGGTACGTGTGCTCGGTCATGGCGGCCTCCGTGGTCTGGGGCAGGGGCGTGCACCGGTGCGGGTGCACCTCTTGCCTCCACCGTGACGCATGGCGCACCGCCCCGCGCGCCGGGCGATCTCAGCGCGTGACGACCCCGGGGTGGGCGATGCCGGGCACCGTCGAGTGCGTGCAAGCGGTAGACGGCATGGCGATTGGTATCCTCATGCGGCCCACCGTGGGCCAGGCCCAGGCCTTGGGCGAAATGCTGCGGGACCATTGCTCGCTGTACAACGGGGCATTACAGGAACGTCGTGACGCGTATCGGCACGTGTCGAAGACGTCCGTGCAGTACGGCATGCAGTCGGCGCAGCTCAAGGACATTCGGGCGTTCGATCCGGAGTGCCAGGGGCGCTGGTCCTTCTCCTCGCAGCAGGCGACGCTTCGCCGCCTGGACAGGGCGTTCGCCGCTTTCTTCCGACGGGTGAGGGCCGGGGAGACGCCGGGTTATCCGCGCTTTCGCGGGGCGAACCGGTTCGACGCGGTGGAGTTCCCCAGGGATGGCGACGGATGCCGGTGGGACTCCACTCCGCACGACCCGGTCACCCGCGTCCGTTTCCAAGGTGTCGGCCACGTCAGAGTCAACCAGCACCGCGCCGTGACCGGCAAGATCAAGACCCTCTGTGTCAAGCGTGAGGGCAGGCGCTGGTACGTGGTACTGACCGTGGAAAAGGGCGAGGCACAACCGCTGCTCGCGACCGGGTCCGTGGTCGGGATCGATCTGGGCCTGGTGAACTTCCTCGCCGACTCGAACGGCGGCTTCGTTCCCAACCCGCGCCCCGGCCGCAGTGCTGCCGCGAAGCTCGAAGCCGCGCAACGGGCCCTGGCGCGCTGCAAGCCGGGCGGCAACCGCCGCCGCAAGGCCGCGGGCAAGGTCGCGGATCTGCACCGCAAGGTGCGCCGCCAACGGCGCGACCACGCCCACAAGACCGCCCTGGCCCTGGTCCGTGCGCACGACGTCATCACGCACGAGGATCTCAGGATCCGCAACATGATGAAGGTCCCCGCGCCGAAGCCCGACCCGGAGCAGCCAGGCGCGTTCCTCCCCAACGGGGCCGTGGCGAAGGCCGGACTCAACCGCTCGATTGCCGATGCCGGATGGGGGGTGTTCCTCGCGATCCTCACCAGCAAGGCTGAAAGCGCCGGTCGGGAAGTGATCGCGGTGGACCCCCGCAACACCTCCCGGACCTGCCCTGCCTGTGGCCATGTCTCGGCGCAGAACCGGCCCACGCAGGACACCTTCCACTGCGTCACCTGTGACCACCGCGCGCACGCCGACACGGTGGGAGCCATCAACGTTCTACGGGCCGGGCTGGTCCGTCGCGAAGCCAACCCGGCGTAGCGAGAAGCCCCCGGATTCATCCAGGGGAGGAGTCACGATGAAGTACTTGCTCACCCGACACCCGACCCGCACCCGCCCGCCCGAGCCACCCGAGGGACCCAGATTCGGGCGCGCTGGAACTGGCGAAGGTGACGGGCGGCACAGCTGTCGGTGACGTGGGTGCAGCTTTAGGAAGTTTTCCTAACAAATGTCGGCGGGCGCCTCCCGGCGGGCCAGCGCGAGGAAGCGGCGGCCCGCCACCGTCCAGCGGTCCACCTCGCGCAGGCCGGCCCGTTCGGCCCGGTGGACCGCGGCCGTCGCGCCGAGCCGGGCCCAGGAGAACGGGGGGCCGCTGCGGCCGCTTCCGTCCTCGACCCGGACGGTCACCCGCTCGTCCACCGCGCCGGGTTCCACCTCCACGAGCAGTACGCCGTCCGGGGCGAGCAGGTCGGCGCAGCGGGCCAGCAGCGCCTGCGGATCGCCGCCGATGCCCAGGTTGCCGTCGGCGAGCAGCGCGGTGCCCCAGCGGCCCTCGCCGGGCAGCCGCTCGAAGACCGAGCGGCACAGCGCCGCCCCGCCCAGGCCCCGGGTGCGGGCCACCGCGGCGCCGGTGACGTCCACGCCCAGCGCGGGCAGGCCCTGCGCCAGCAGCTCGGTGACCAGCCGGCCCGGCCCGCAGCCGATGTCCAGCACCGGGCGGCCCGCCGCGTCGCAGCGCAGCAGCAGACTGCGGTCGGCGGCGTCGGGTGGCGCGCACCAGCGCTCCACGTCCAGCAGGTGGCGGCCGCCGTCCGCGCGGCGCAGCCAGAGCGGGCCGCGCCCGGTGCGCATCGCCTCGGCGAACGGGTCGTCACTCCAGGGGCGCGGGCCGGGGCGTGCGGTGGCATCGGGTCGTGCGGTGACGTCGGACGTCGGGTGGGTCGACGTCTGGAGCAGGGTCACCGCGCCACCCCGGAGGCGCCGGAGATCCCGGAGCCCTCGGAGAATCCGGAGCCCTCGGAGGCCGCGGCGAGCTCGCGCCAGCAGGCCGCGAAGTCGCCGTCCGGGGCGAGCGCGGCGACCAGCGCGGCGTCCGCCGCGGTGTCCACGTCGGTCAGCTCCGGCAGCCGGCGCACCGTCAGGCCCTCGGCCGCCAGCCGCTCCAGCAGCGCCGCACCGGTCCGCCCGGTGGACATCGGCACCCCGCGCAGCAGCCGCCCGGCGAGCTGGGCGCAGGGCCGGGCCAGTCCGAGCGCCCAGAACCCGCCGTCGGCGGCCGGTCCGAACCAGGCGTCGGCGCCGGCCCGGGCGCCCGGAGCCAGCGGGGCGGCCAGTGTCCCGGCCCGCAGCTGCGGGGTGTCCATGCCGACCAGCAGCGCGGGGGCGCCGGCCGGGGCGTGCGCGAAGGCCGCCGCCAACCGCTCGTCGAGCGGGCCCGGCACCTGCGGCACCACCTGCCAGCCCGGCGGCAGCCAGCTCCCGGGCTCGCCGTCCAGCACCAGCAGCCGGCGCCCGGCCGGCACGGTGTCCAGCGTGCGCAGGGTGTCCGCCAGGGCCGCCTCCGCCAGCGCGGCGGCCTGCTCGGGACGGTACGGAGGGGTCAGCCGGGTCTTCACCCGGCCGGGGACCGGCGACTTGGCGATCACCAGCAGGGTCGGCGGCGGCGCGGCCAGCACCGCGCGCATGTCCTGGACGGCCTGGCGGGTGCCGCGGATCGTGCCGGTCACCTTGGACCGGCCGGCCCGCGGGCGGTAGTCCACCGCCACCTCGGCGATCCGCACCCCGGCCGCGTACTCCGGGTTCGGGTCGCCGTAGGGGTTGGTGATCGGCGCGCCGG
>NZ_BAAALF010000228.1:0-9858 GCF_039528135.1 Kitasatospora nipponensis
GCGCAGGCCGCAACTGCCGCTGCCGCCGGTGCCGGTGCCGGTGCCGGTGTCACCCGTCGTCCCGGTGGCCGTCCCCGCGCCCGTCCCGACCGGTGTGCCGTTGGGGCGCATCGGCCCCCCGATGACCGGTCCACCGATCCGCGGCGAGGCACTGCCCGCCCCGGTCGGGCCGGCCGTTGGGCTCGCGGCGCCGCTGGCCAGCGGGCCGCCACCACCGCCGGGGCCCGGACCGCCGCTCGCACCGCTCCCCGGGCTCGCCGTCGCCCCGCCCGTGGACCCGGTGCCGCCGGGACTCGCGCCGCCGCCGGGCGATCCGCACGACCCGGCCGGCACCCAGGCGAAGGCGAGCCGGTAGGCACCGTCGGGCGCCAGCAGGAGGCGGGCGGGCGCCGTGGCGGGATCCGGCAGCCCGGGCGCGGCGTCGCCGACCTGGTGGGCGAGCACCCGGATCGCGCCGCCACCGCCGCCGTCGACCGCCGCCGTCACGGTGCCCGGGTCGGTCAGCACGCAGGCGTGCCCGGAGATGTCGGCCACCGTGAACGCGCCGTAGTGCCGGCCCGAGCCGTCGGGCGGGCCCAGCGTCACGGTGGAGTGGCCGAGGTCGCCCGCGGCGCAGGCGGGGGTCGCCGGGACCGTGCCGCCGGCGCTGTCGGCACTCGCCGTCACACCCCCGCCCTCGGAGCCCGGGCCGGTCGGTCCGCCGGTCGGCGCACCGACGGCCACGGCGGACGGCGGGCCGGCGCCGGGCGAGAGGTCGCCGCTCCCGGACGGCACCGGCAGCGGCACCACCGGATGCCCGCCGCGCCGGTGCGGCGGCGGGCTCGGGGTGATCGCCCCGGTGGCGGCGTGGCTGGAGCCCTCGCCCGGCATCGAGCCGTCGGAGAGCTGCAGCGCGCCCAGTCCGTGCAGGGTCGGCACGGCCGCCATGGCGGCCAGCGCGATCAGCACCGCACCGGTCCAGGTGTGCCGGTAGCGGGCCCGGCGGACGGGGATGGCGCGGCGGATCCGCGGCAGCGCGTCCGGCGCGGGCTGCACGCCCGCCACCGCGCGCTGCAGCAGCGCCCGCAACTCCCGCTCCTGGTCCCGGTCCCGCTCCTGGTCCTGCCGGCGCTCCTGGTCCTGGTCCTGCCGCCGTACCGGACGTTCCGCCTCGCGCCCCGCAGGGTCCCCCGCCACGCGGCCGAACTGATCCTCAGTCATGGCTGCTCTCCATCAGCACCCGCAGCGCCGCCAGTCCGCGCGAGCCGTACGCCTTCACCGCCCCCACCGAGACCCCCAGCACCTCGGCCACCTGTGCCTCCGTCATATCGGCGTAGTAGCGCAGCACCAGGACCTCGCGCTGCCGCCTTTGCAAACCTTGCAAAGCTGCCTTCAGCTGGTCGCGTTCGAGAGCATCGTAGGCGCCCTCCTCTGCACTGGCCATGTCAGGCATGGGCTTGGGCAGCAGCCGCAGCCCCAGGATGCGCCGGCGCAGCGTGCTCCGGGAGAGGTTGACCACGGTCTGCCGCAGGTAGGCGAGGGTCTTCTCCGGTTCCCGGACCCGCCGGCGGGCCGCGTGCACCCGGATGAAGGCCTCCTGCACCACGTCCTCGCAGGAGGCCTGGTCGTCCAGCAGCAGCGCGGCCAGCCGGAGCAGCGAGGGGTAGTGCTCCTGGTAGGTCGCGGTGAGCAGGTCGACGCTGGCTCCCGCCGTCTCGGTCGCGGCCGCGGTCATCTCCGGCTCAACCGGCTTCCACCCGGCCCCCGGCGACGTCCGCCCCGCCCCCTGCGGGGACCGCCCGGCGCTCTGCGGAGCCCGTCGGGTGCCCTGCGGAGTGCGCCCCACCCCGGACTGCCGCCCTGCCGCCCCCACCACTACCAGGTCTGTCACGACCGTTGGACACGTGATCCCCCCTCAGGGTTGCCCGCCTGGCCGACATTCTTCCGCACGCACGACAGCCCCCTCCACCTGGAAGGGGGCTGTGGTGAGGATCTGTCAGGACGTGGCGGGCCACCGGGCGGTGCGGATCCGTCAGACGGTGAGTTCCGCCGCCACCAGCTCGGCGATCTGCGCGGTGTTCAGCGCGGCACCCTTGCGCAGGTTGTCGCCGCAGACGAAGAGGTCCAGCGCGTTGGGGTCGTCGATCGAGCGGCGCACCCGGCCGACCCAGGTCGGGTCGGTGCCGACCACGTCGTTGGGCGTCGGGAACTCGCCCGCCCCGGGGTCGTCGTACAGCACCACACCGGGCGCCTCGGCGAGGATCTGCTGCGCCCGCTCCTGGGTGACCTCGCGCTCGAAGACCGCGTGCACGGCCAGCGAGTGCGTGGTGACCACCGGGATCCGCACGCAGGTCGCCGAGACCCGCAGGTTCGGCAGCCCGAGGATCTTGCGGCTCTCGCCGCGGACCTTGAGCTCCTCGGAGGACCAGCCGTCGTCCTTGAGCGAGCCGGCCCACGGCACCGCGTTCAGCACCAGCGGCGCCGCGAACGGGCCGTTGTCGCCGATCACCGCGCGCAGGTCGCCGGTCTGTTCGCCGACCGTCGTGCCGGCGACCTTGAGGGTCTGCTCGCGCAGCGCGTCGATGCCGCTCTGCCCGGCGCCGGAGGCCGCCTGGTACGAGGCGACCACCAACTCCTGCAGCCCGAACTCGGAGTGCAGTGCCCCCAGCGCGACGATCATCGAGAGCGTCGTGCAGTTGGGGTTGGCGATGATCCCGCGCGGACGGATCCGCACGGCCGCCGCGTTGACCTCGGGGACGACCAGCGGCACGTCCTCGTCCATCCGGAACGCCCCGGAGTTGTCCACCACGACTGCGCCCTTGGCCGCGGCGATCGGCGCCCACTGGGCCGCCACCTCGTCGGGCACGTCGAACATCGCGATGTCGATGCCCTCGAAGGCCTCCTCGCTCAGCGCGACGACCTCCACCTGCCGCCCGCGCACGCTCAGGAGGCGGCCGGCCGAGCGCGCGGAGGCGATCAGCCGGACCTCGCCCCAGACGTCCTGGCGGGCGGAGAGGATGCCCAGCATGACGGTGCCGACCGCTCCGGTGGCACCCACCACGGCGAGGTTGGGCTTGCGGGGCTCGTCGCCGCGCGCCGCGACCCCGAGCCCGTTCACCGCCTCGCCGCCGGTCATCGGCCGGTCCCGCCGTAGACGACGGCCTCGTCGGTGTCGCTGTCGAGTCCGAACGCGCTGTGCACGGCGCGCACCGCCTCGTTGACGTCGTCGGCGCGGGTGACCACCGAGATCCGGATCTCCGAGGTGGAGATCAGCTCGATGTTGACGCCGGCCTCCGAGAGCGCCTCGAAGAAGGTCGCGGTCACCCCCGGGTTGGAGCGCATGCCGGCGCCGACCAGGGAGATCTTGCCGATCGCGTCGTCGTAGCGCAGCGACTCGTAGCCGATGCCCTCCTTGACCCGGCCGAGCGCGTCGATGGCCTTCTGGCCCTCGGCCTTCGGCAGGGTGAAGGAGATGTCGGTCAGACCGGTGGACGCGGCGGAGACGTTCTGCACCACCATGTCGATGTTGACCTCGGCATCCGCGATGGCACGGAAGATCCGGGCCGCCTCGCCGGGCTTGTCGGGGACGCCGACGACCGTGACCTTGGCCTCGGACGTGTCGTGGGCGACTCCGGAGATGATGGCCTGCTCCATCTCGCCCCCTTCGGGCTGGATCGGGTTGCTGTTACTGACGATGGTCCCCGGCAGACCGGAGAACGACGATCGTACGTGGATCGGGATGTTGTAGCGCCGCGCGTACTCCACACAGCGGTCCAGCAGCACCTTCGACCCCGAGGACGCCAGCTCCAGCATGTCCTCGTAGCCGATCCAGTCGATCTTGCGGGCCTTCTTCACCACCCGCGGGTCGGCGGTGAAGACGCCGTCCACATCGGTGTAGATCTCGCAGACCTCGGCCTTGAGCGCGGCGGCCAGCGCGACCGCGGTGGTGTCGGAGCCGCCACGACCCAGGGTAGTGATGTCCTTGCTCACCTGGGAGACGCCCTGGAAGCCGGCCACGATCGCGATGTTGCCCTCGTCCAGGGCACTGCGGATCCGGCCCGGCGTGACGTCGATGATGCGCGCCTTGTTGTGGACCTGGTCGGTGATCACCCCGGCCTGGCTGCCGGTGAACGACTGGGCCTCGTGGCCCAGGGCTTTGATCGCCATCGCCAGCAGTGCCATGGAGATCCGCTCTCCAGCGGTCAGCAGCATGTCGAACTCACGGCCGGCAGGGATCGGCGAAACCTGCTCGGCGAGTTCGATGAGCTCGTCCGTCGTGTCGCCCATCGCGGACACCACGACGACGACCTCATGGCCGTCCTTCTTGGTGTCGACGATCCGGCGTGCCACGCGCTTGATGCCCTCGGCATCCGCAACGGATGAGCCGCCGTACTTCTGCACGACAAGGCCCACGTGCGCTCCTCGACTAAGTCGTCTTCGGGGGGTGGACCCGGCGCGGGTGGCGCCGTCCGGTCCCCCCAGACCCCCAGGGGAAGGGGGTACTGCGGTCGCGGGTCAGTCTACCGAGCAGGGGACCACCGTCAGCCGCATTCCATATGATGAGACTCACGTTTCACCTGGTGAACAGGGGATCGGTGGGTCGACAGGCGACTCTGCGGGGGGCGGGCGGGGGCTCGAAAGATTTCACGGAGGGGGGCGGCTTGCACCCCGGATTTGTCAGACAAGATTTTTTGAGAATTTCTCGGCTCCACCGCTCCTCGAGCCCCCTGCGACCCCTGCGGCGAGCCCCGCGGCCGGGTCCGAGGCCGTCACCGGGGCTGCGGCGGCGGCCGCCACGACGGTGCTGCGGCCGCCCGGCTCGGAGCGGACCGCCTCGGGCGGCAGCACCCGGCCCAGCCTCAGCAGCAGTGCCCCGCCCGCGAGCGCCGTGACCGCGACCAGCAGCCAGGGCAGCCGGGCGTCGGCCGCCAGCAGCACCGTGAAGAGGACCGGCGCGGCCGTCTTGGCCAGCGACCAGGACAGCTGGTACGTCGCCAGGTAGCGCCCGCGCAGCGCCCGCGGCGCGGCGCTGGTGGCCAGCGCGGAGGCCGTCGGGTTGTGCACCAGCTCACCCACGGTGGCGACCACCACCAGCGCGATCAGGGCCCCCATCACCAGCGGCAGCGCCTGCGGCCGCACCGTGCCGAGGACGGCCTGCCCCACCGCCGACAGGGCGAAGAGCGCGGCGCCGAGCGCCGCCGCCCTGGTCTGGCTGCCGATCCGCCGCACGAGGCGCGCCACCGGCACCCCGGCCAGCGCGCAGAGCGCCGTGTTCACCACGAAGGCGGCACCGGTGAGCGACTGCGGCGCCCCGAGCCGGCTCGCCGCGAAGACCGGCAGCAGCACCGAGAGCGCGCTGTAGCCGAGCGCGATCAGGAAGTTCGCGGCGGTCAGCCCGAGGTAGGGGCGGTCGGCGAACACCGTCCGATAGCCCGCCTTGGGCGCGCCCGGGGTGCCGACGGCACGCGCTCCGGCCCGGGCCCGGCCCCGGGCCCGGGTGCCGGCGCCGCCGGGGCTCGCCGGGGTCCGCTGGGCCAGCAGGGCCGCGACCACGAAGCTGGCCGCGTTCAGCCAGGCCGCCGCCGTGAAGCCGCGGTCGCCCAGCAGTCCGATGATCAGGGAGGCCAGCAGGGTGCCCGCCCCGAGGCCGGCGTTGGCCAGGCTGCGCGCGATCGCCTGCAACCGCTCGACGTCCGGGCCGGACGCCAGCTCGCCGATCCGGGCCTGCTGGGCGACCGGGAAGCCGCGGTCCCCGATCGCGGTGAGCAGCGCGACCAGCGCGAAGGTGACCGGCGCGCCGGCGAGCGGGTAGAGACCGAAGCCGAGCGCGCGCAGCAGGTAGAGCCCGAGCTGCAGCCGCCGCGCGCCGAACCGGTCCACCGCCGCGCCCACCAGCGGCAGCGTCGCCATCGCCAGCAGGCCGGTGACCGTCAGCACGGCGCCGATCAGGGACAGCGGCAGGCCCGTGACGTGCCGGAAGAAGACCAGGCTGAACGGGACGTACATGCCCGACCCCACCGAGTCGACCGCCATGCCGGCCAGCAGGGCCCGCTCGCCCGGCACCCGTGCCGTGGCGGCTCCGGCACGCCGGATCCTGCGCCGAGTCGAGAACACCGCTGCCTCCAAAGGCCCGTCCATCGTTAAGTGAGCTGCAAGTAACTTAGCAGTAAGCGACTTAGATGCAAGCTATTTTGTGGCAGACTGGTCCCATGGAGCAGGAGAACCAGCACACGCAGCAGGATCAGGGTCAGGAGCAGGGACGGGCCCGGGCCCAGGGGCAGACCCCGGGGCGGACCGGGGCGCAGCCGGACCCGACGCCGGAGCCCGACGCCGTGGACGCGATCGTCAGCCAGTGGCGGGCCGTGCGGCCCGAGCTGCAGACCGACGCCATGGCCGTGTTCGGCCGGATCTACCGCCTCGCCCGCGCGATGGGCGACCGGATCGAGAAGGTCTACCAGCGGTACGGCATCGGCCGCGGCGAGTTCGACGTGCTCGCGACCCTGCGCCGGGCCGCCGCCCCGCACGAGCTCTCACCCCGCGAGTTGACCGCCACCCTGATGCTGACCACCGGCGGCATGACCGGCCGGCTGGACAAGCTGGAACGGGCCGGGCTGGTGCTGCGCTCCCCCGACCCGACGGACCGCCGCGGCCTGCGGGTCACGCTCACCCCCAAGGGGCTGGAGCTGGTCGACCAGGCGGTCGGCGCCGGCCTGGCCGAGCAGCAGCGCGCGCTGGCAGCACTGAGCGGCGAGCAGGCGGAGCAGCTCGGTGAGCTGCTCCGGACCCTGCTCGCCGCCGTGTGAGGCACCGCTGGGTGACGCCGGGAACGCCTGGGTGGGCCGGCCGGATCGGCCGGCGGGTCAGCCGGTCAGCCGGTCAGCTCGGTCAGATCCCGAGCTCGGCGGCCATCAGGTCGCCGGCCTGCTGCTCCAACTGCTCGTCGGTCAAACCGTCGTCGTCCGTGTCCGCGCCGTCCGGCACCGCGCCGATCGGACTGTCCAGGCGGACGTGCGCGATCAGCGACTGCAGCGCGCGCAGCACCGCCGTGCAGGTCGAGCCCCAGGTCGAGAGGTACGAGAACTGCCACCACCAGAGCGCCTCGCTGACCCGGCCCTCGTCGTAGTGGGTCAGCCCGTGGCGCAGGTCGCTCACCACCCCCGCCAGGTCGTCCGAGATCCGGAAGGCGTTGGGCATCGACGGCGGACCGTACGGGTCGAAGACCTCGTGGTAGACGTCGATCGGCGCGAGCAGCTCGGCGAGGCACTCGCGCAGCTCGACGCCGTCCGGCTCCGGGCCGGCGTCCGGCTCGAAGCGGTCCTCCGGCAGCACGTCCTCGATCGCGCCGAGCCGGCCGCCGGCCAGCAGCAGCTGGGAGACCTCGAGCAGCAGCAGCGACACCGCGCTGCCCGGCTCGTCCCCCTTCGCGATCTCGGTCACCGCGAGCACGAAGCTCTTGACCGAATCCGCGATCTGCACCGCGAAGTCGTCGGGTTCCGCAAGGTGCGTCCCGGTGTGCACCGCCTGGTGCGCGCTCTTGTCAGACATCGAGCAGTCGTCTCCCTTCGAAGGCCCGGCCGAGGGTGACCTCGTCGGCGTACTCCAGATCCCCGCCGACCGGCAGCCCGCTCGCCAGTCGGGTCACCCTCAGGCCCATCGGCTTGCAGAGCCGGGCCAGATAGGTGGCGGTAGCCTCCCCCTCCAGATTGGGGTCTGTGGCCAGGATCAGCTCGCCGACCGTGCCGTCCGCCAGTCGCGCGAGCAGTTCGCGGATCCGCAGGTCGTCCGGGCCGACGCCCTCGATGGGGCTGATCGCGCCGCCGAGCACGTGGTAGCGGCCGCGGAACTCGCGGGTCCGCTCGATCGCCACCACGTCCTTGGACTCCTCGACCACGCAGATGACCGTCAGATCGCGCCGTGGGTCCAGACAGACCCGGCACCGCTCCGACTCGGCCACATTGCCGCAGACCGCACAGAAGCGGACCTTCTCCTTGACCTCCAGCAGCGCGTGCGCCAGCCGCCGCACGTCCACCGGGTCGGACTGCAGGATGTGGAAGGCGATCCGCTGCGCGCTCTTGGGCCCGACGCCGGGCAGCCTGCCCAACTCGTCGATCAGGTCCTGAACCACGCCCTCGTACACCGCTCTGCCTTCCCACTGCTCTGTCCGCCGGCACCGTCGTTCGGTGCCATCATCCAACGATCCGGGCGCCGGACACACCGTCCGGCGCCCGAATATCCCGCAAGGTTCGCAAACCCCCGGTCAGAACGGCAGTCCGGGGATGCCGCCGCCCATGCCGCCGAGCCCCTGGGTCAGCGGGCCCATCCGGTCCGCCTGCAACTTCTGCGCGGCGGCGTTGGCGTCACGCACGGCCGCCAGCACCAGGTCGGCCAGCGTCTCGGTGTCGTCCGGGTCCACGGCCGCCGGCGCGATGGTCAGCGCGAGCAGCTCACCGCTGCCGCTCACGGTGGCCTCGACCAGGCCACCGCCCGCCGAGCCGGTCAGCCGCGTCGCGGCCAGCTCCTGCTGCGCCTGGGCGAGGTCCTGCTGCATCTTCTGCGCCTGCTTGAGCAGCTGCTGCATGTTGGGCTGGCCACCACCAGGAAACACGACTCACTCCTGCCTTCGTTGCCTTCGTTGCGTTCGTTGCCTGCACCGCGTGCACTGCCCGCGCCGCACCGCCTGCCCGGGCGCCGCCGTGCGACGCGACGGCGAGCGTCACGTCGTACCGGCCACGCCGCCCGTCACGCTGTGTCATGCGGCAGCACACGTCCGCTCGAGCCTACGTCCTCGGGTCCGGGGCGCGGCTACCGCCCGGTGCCCAGGACCGCCCGCCCCGGCCCTTCGCTCAGTTACCGTGCTGGATCTCCTCCAGGACGGTCGCACCCAGCTCACGCATGATCAGTTCCTCGCCGGAGACGGTCGGCTCCGAGCGCCCGAGGTCGTCGCCCGACACGATCTCGTCGTCCGGCGACATCGGCATCGCCGGCGGCGCCGGAGCGGCGGAAGCCGGCGGCTGCTGCTGGTACCCACCCGGGCCGCCCTGGGCCTGAGCCGACGGCTGGACCGGCGACGGTGCCCGGGTCGGCACCCCGGCCCCCGGCCCCGCGCCCACGCCCGGTGCCGCCATCGCGGCACCGCCGCCCGCCGGGCCACCCGCCGACCCGTCCGGTGCCGGGGAGGTGAACGGCGCGGCGCCGCCGCCCGTCCCGCCGCCGCCGCCGAACCCGCCGACCGCCGTGGCCGTCGCCGCGGGAGCCGCCGGACGCGGGGCCTGCGGCGCCGCACCCCAGCCCCCACCGCCGCCGCCCGCGCCGCCGCCCGCCGCCGGCTGCGGCGCCTGCGTGCCACCACCGGAGGGATCGACGATGCAGTCGACCCGCCAGTCCACGTTGAGCGCGTCGGCCAGCGCCTGGCGGAGCACGTCGTCGCTGTTGCTGCTCACGAAGCTGTCGCGCGCGCCCGCGTTGATGAACGAGACCTGCAGCGTGCTGCCGTCGAAGCCGGCCACCTGACCGTTCTGGCTGAGCAGGATCCAGGTGAAGCGGCGACGGTTCTTCACCGCCTCCAGGATCTGCGGCCAGAGCTGGCGCACCTGCCCGGCGCCCTGCTGCGCCGCCACGGACGGCTGTCCGCCCGTGGGACGCCCGGCCGGCGCGGGAGCGGGTGCGGGAGCCACCGGTGCCGCCTGGGCCGGCTGCACCGGCTGCACCGGCTGGGCCGGTGCCTGCGGCACACCGGGGGGCGCGACCTGAGCCGCCGGCGGAGCGCCCTCACCCGGGGCGCCGAAGCTCCGCGGGATCGGCCACGCGCCCGGGGCCGGCCCCGCGGCGGGCGCGGGGGTGGGCGCGGGGGTGGGCGCGGCCGTCGCCCGCGCCGCGGAG
>NZ_BAAALF010000228.1:9867-11570 GCF_039528135.1 Kitasatospora nipponensis
CGCTCGCTCCCCTGGGGAGCCGCGGGGGCCTGGACCGGCGGCGCCGCTACGGACGGCGTGAACACGGGCTCCGGCGGCGCGGCCTGCACCGGCCCCGGGCCACCCACCGGCACCGGAGCGCCGACCACAGGTCCGGCGGGCATCGGCGGTCCCGCGGCGAAGCCGCCGACCGCGGCCCGGCGCTCCAGCTTGTCCACCCGGGCCATCAGGGACATCTCGTCGGTGTAGGCGCCCGGCAGCATCACCCGGGCGCAGATCAGCTCCAGTTGCAGCCGCGGCGCCGCGTTGCCCCGCATCTCCGTCAACCCCGTGTTGACGATGTCCGCGCCCCGGCTGAGCTCCCCCGGGCCGAACCGGTCGGCCTGCGCCTGCATCACCGCGACCCGGTCCGCCGGAGCGTCGATCAGCCCCTTCTCGCCGGCCTCCGGCACGGTGGCGAGGATCACCAGGTCACGCAGCCGCTCCAGCAGGTCCGTCACGAACCGCCGCGGATCGTGCCCGCCCTCCACCACCCGGTCGACGACCTGGAAGACCGTCGCCCCGTCCTGCGCGGCGAAGGCGTCGATCACCTCGTCCAGCAGCGCCGAGTCCGTGTACCCGAGCAGCGCGGTGGCCATCTGGTAGGTGACCCCGCCCTCGGCGGCCCCGGCCAGCAGCTGGTCCATCACCGACATCGAGTCACGCACCGACCCGGCACCGGCGCGCACCACCAGCGGGAAGACCGACTCCTCGACCTCGATCCCCTCCCGCCCGCAGACCTCCGTCAGGTAGTCGCGCAACGTCCCCGGCGGCACCAGCCGGAACGGGTAATGGTGCGTGCGGGAGCGGATCGTCCCGATCACCTTCTCCGGCTCCGTGGTCGCGAAGATGAACTTGAGGTGCTCCGGCGGCTCCTCCACCACCTTCAGCAGCGCGTTGAAGCCGGCCGAGGTCACCATGTGCGCCTCGTCCAGGATGAAGATCTTGTACCGGCTGTGCACCGGTGCGAAGAACGCGCGCTCCCGCAGGTCCCGGGCGTCGTCCACCCCACCGTGCGAGGCCGCGTCGATCTCGATCACGTCGATCGACCCCGGCCCGCCGGTCGCCAGGTCGGTGCAGGACTGGCACTCCCCGCACGGCGTCGGAGTCGGCCCCTGCGCACAGTTGAGGCAGCGGGCCAGGATCCGCGCACTCGTCGTCTTCCCGCAGCCGCGGGGCCCGCTGAAGAGGTAGGCGTGGTTGACCCTGTTGTTGCGCAGGGCCTGCTGGAGCGGAGCGGTCACGTGCTCCTGCCCGATGACCTGGGCGAAAGTCTCGGGGCGATAGCGGCGGTACAGGGCTAGGGACACGCCACCGACGATATCGGGACAGACCGACAAACGCGTCGCCCCGCCCAGAAACGCAAGGACCCCTCGTGCACCCGCCAGAGCCCTCCTACCCTTGCTGCCTTCCGGCCCTGGGGGGATTCAGAGAGATAACGCCACACGAGGGGCTGGCACCAGAGTAGCGGATCCCAGCCCCTGCTCCGTACCCCCACCCCCACCCCACCCCCATCTCCGATCCGCAGGCCACCCACCCGCGACCACCTGCGGATAGCTGGTCGCGAGCACCCCCGAACATGTACTAAGCTCTCCCACGGAGGATTCGCCTAGTGGCCTAGGGCGCACGCTTGGAAAGCGTGTTGGGGGCAACCCCTCACGAGTTCGAATCTCGTATCCTCCGCC
>NZ_BAAALF010000229.1:0-3846 GCF_039528135.1 Kitasatospora nipponensis
GCCGGTGCGGCGGCCGCCGGCGTGCCCTGGGCGGGCGGCGCGGTGGGGGTCGCGTGCTGGGTGGCCGGCGGGCGGGTGCCGCCGGGGGAGTCCAGTCCGTAGTACCGGTAGAGCTGCAACTCCTGCGCGGGGGACAGGTGCTGGCCGACCCCGAAGTCCGGCGACTCCTTGATCAGCGACTTGTCGTAGGGCACGCGCAGCTCCTCGCCGGAGAACTCGCTCGTGGTCAGCGGCACGAAGGCGTCCCGCCCGAAGATTCCGGTCCGCACCGCGGCCCATTCGGGCTCGCCGGTCGCGTCGTCGAGGTAGACCTCGTCCACCGTGCCGATCTTGTCGCCGTTGCGGTCGACGGCCTTGTGCCCGATCAGGTCTCGGGGGTCGATGTCGGTCTGCACGCTTTCCTCCAGTGGCTACGGCCTGCGCTTCACACCAAAAGGCACGAAACGGACCGGGGCGAGCGGAGCGCCGCCGTCCGTGCGCCGCCTGCGCCGTTCGGGGGAGTGCGTTCGCTCACCAGGGCGGTCATCGCACGAGCTCTCGCTGGTACCCTGGGCGCGACCGCCGAGCCCGCTCGGGAGAGTCCTCACCCCTCACCGGAGGGGCGCGAGGCGCCGAAGGAGCAAACCCTCCCCGGAATCTCTCAGGCATCCGTACCGTGTGGGATAGGTCACTCTGGAAAGCAGGGCAGAACCGCCGGCGACGGAGCCGGTGGCACCACCCTCACCGACGGTGCAAGCCGACGG
Organism: Kitasatospora nipponensis; assembly: GCF_039528135.1. NCBI lineage: Bacteria > Bacillati > Actinomycetota > Actinomycetes > Kitasatosporales > Streptomycetaceae > Kitasatospora > Kitasatospora nipponensis. The sequence goes on from NZ_BAAALF010000229.1 coordinate 744, forward strand.
GGCGTCAGCCCTGTGCGGGCGAAGCTCTCAGGTCCCGATGACAGAGGGGGAGGGTCTGTCGGGCTCGCCCGCCACAGGCCGATCCGCTGTCCTCAGTGGCGAAGGCCCCCGGGCGTGCGGCCCCCCGCCGGTCCGTGACCAGGAGGCCCGAGAACCATGAGTGCCCAGCCGACCGAAGGTCGTCCCCGCAGCGCCGCCACGCTCGCCGAGCTCGAGGCGGCCAGCCCGTTCGAGTCCCGGCACATCGGCCCCGCGGCCGCCGCTCAGGAGAAGATGCTGGCGCAGGTGGGCTACGGCTCCCTCGACGAGCTCTCCGCCGCCGCCGTCCCCGAGGCGATCCGCAGCATCACCGGCCTGGACCTGCCCGCCGGCCGCAGCGAGGCCCAGGTGCTCGCCGAGCTGCGCGAGCTGGCCGGGCACAACCAGGTGCTCACCCCGATGATCGGCCTGGGCTACTACGGCACGTTCACCCCGCCGGTCATCCTGCGCAACGTCATGGAGAACCCGGCCTGGTACACGGCCTACACCCCGTACCAGCCGGAGATCTCGCAGGGCCGCCTGGAGGCGCTGCTCAACTTCCAGACCGTGGTCGCCGACCTCACCGGGCTGCCGACCTCCGGCTCCTCGCTGCTGGACGAGGGCACCGCCGCCGCCGAGGCGATGGCGCTGGCCCGCCGGGTCACCAAGGTCAAGGGCGGTGTCTTCCTGATCGACGCCGACACCCTGCCGCAGACCATCGCGGTGATCCGCACCCGCGCGCTGCCCACCGGCGTCGAGGTGGTCGTCGCCGACCTGTCCGAGGGCATCCCGGCCGAGATCGCCGAGGGTGGCGTCTTCGGCGTCCTGCTGCAGTACCCCGGTGCCTCCGGCGCGGTGCGTGACCTGGCCCCGGTGATCGAGCAGGCGCACGCGCTGGGCGCGATCGTCGCGGTCGCCGCGGACCTGCTGGCGCTGACCCTGCTCACCTCGCCCGGCGAGCTCGGCGCCGACATCGCCTGCGGAACCTCGCAGCGCTTCGGCGTCCCGATGGGCTTCGGCGGCCCGCACGCCGGCTACCTGGCGGTCCGCGCCGAGTACGCCCGTTCGCTGCCCGGCCGCCTGGTCGGCGTCTCGGTGGACGCCGACGGCAACCGTGCCTACCGACTGGCCCTGCAGACCCGCGAGCAGCACATCCGCCGCGAGAAGGCGACCAGCAACATCTGTACCGCGCAGGTGCTGCTGGCCGTGATGGCCTCGATGTACGCCGTCTACCACGGCCCCGACGGCCTGGCCGACATCGCCCGCCGCACCCACCGCTACGCCGCGGCGCTCGCCGAGGGTCTGCGCGGCGGTGGCGTCGAGCTCGCCCACGCGTCCTTCTTCGACACCGTCACCGCGCGGGTCCCGGGCCGGGCCGCCGCCGTGGTCGCCCTCGCCCGCGAGGGTGGCGTCAACCTCCACCAGGTCGACGCGGACACCGTCTCGATCTCCTGCGACGAGACCACCACCCGCGAGCACCTGGCCACCGTCTGGGCCGCCTTCGGGGTCGTCGGGGCCGAGGTGGCCGAGGCCGCCGACACGCTGCCCGCCGCGCTGCTGCGCGAGGACGCCTACCTCACCCACCCGGTCTTCCACAGCCACCGGTCGGAGACCGCGATGCTGCGCTACCTGCGCCGCCTCTCGGACCGCGACTACGCGCTGGACCGCGGCATGATCCCGCTCGGCTCCTGCACCATGAAGCTCAACGCCACCACCGAGATGGAGGCGGTCACCTGGCCCGAGTTCGGCCAGCTGCACCCCTTCGCCCCGATCGAGCAGGCCCAAGGCTACCTGACGCTGATCCGCCAGCTGGAGCAGCAGCTGGTCGAGGTGACCGGCTACGACGCGGTGTCGATCCAGCCGAACGCCGGCTCCCAGGGCGAGCTCGCCGGCCTGCTGGCCGTGCGCGCCTACCACCACGCCAACGGTGACACCCAGCGCGACGTCTGCCTGATCCCCTCCTCGGCGCACGGCACCAACGCGGCCTCCGCGGTGATGGCCGGCATGCGGGTGGTCGTGGTCAAGACCCTCACCGACGGTGACGTGGACGTGGCCGACCTCAAGGCCAAGATCGAGCAGCACCGCGACCAGCTCTCGGTCCTGATGGTCACCTACCCCTCCACCCACGGTGTGTACGAGACCGAGATCACCGACATCTGCGCCGCGGTGCACGAGGCCGGCGGCCAGGTCTACGTGGACGGTGCCAACCTGAACGCCCTGGTCGGCCTCGCCAAGCCGGGCAAGTTCGGCGCGGACGTCTCGCACCTCAACCTGCACAAGACCTTCTGCATCCCGCACGGCGGCGGCGGCCCGGGCGTCGGCCCGGTCGCGGTGCGCGCGCACCTCGCGCCGTACCTGCCCAACCACCCGCTGCAGGAGGAGGCCGGTCCGAGCACCGGTGTCGGGCCGATCTCGGCCGCTCCCTGGGGCTCGGCGGCGATCCTGCCGATCTCCTGGGCGTACGTGCGCCTGATGGGCGGCGAGGGCCTCAAGCACGCGACCCAGGTCGCCGTGCTGAGCGCCAACTACATCGCCAAGCGGCTCGCCCCGCACTTCCCGGTGCTCTACACCGGCCCCGGCGGCCTGGTGGCGCACGAGTGCATCATCGACCTGCGCCCGCTGACCAAGGAGACGGGGGTGACCGTGGACGACATCGCCAAGCGCCTGATCGACTACGGCTTCCACGCCCCGACGATGTCCTTCCCGGTCGCCGGCACGCTGATGATCGAGCCCACCGAGTCCGAGGACCTGCACGAGATCGACCGCTTCTGCGAGGCGATGATCGAGATCCGCGCGGAGATCGACAAGGTCGGTTCGGGCAGCTGGGCCGCGGACGACAACCCGCTGTGCAACGCCCCGCACACCGCGGCCACCATGGCCGGGGAGTGGGAGCACGGCTACACGCGGCACGAGGCGGTCTTCCCGGCGGGCGTCCACCCGGCGGACAAGTACTGGCCGCCGGTGAGCCGGATCGACGGCGCCTACGGCGACCGCAACCTGGTCTGCTCCTGCCCGCCGCTGGACGAGTACGGCGTCTGAGACGACCGGTCGGGCCGCCGCGCTGACGCGGCGGCCCCGGCGGGAA
>NZ_BAAALF010000229.1:3856-11452 GCF_039528135.1 Kitasatospora nipponensis
GCCCCGTCGGACGTCCGACGGGGCACCAGGCGTTGCGGGTGGTGCGCGCAGGGGGGCAGGCGGTGGCCGCCGGGGGAGCGGACCGGTTCAGGCCGCGGTCACCAGGGCACGGCGCGGGGCGATCACCCGGCCGTCGGGGAGCAGCTCGCCGGTGTCCTCGAAGAGCAGGACCCCGTTGCAGAGCAGGCTCCAGCCCTGCTCGGGGTGGCGGGCGACCGGCACGGCGGCCTCACGGTCGGCGGAGTCGGCCGAGGGGCACTCAGGTCGGTGCTGGCACATCGTTGTACCTCGCTTCGCTCACGATCCACGCCCCCCGCAGCGGCACCGGGCCGGACCGGGTCGGGCCCCGGCTCCGGAACACCTCGACGGTGGTCGGATCCTGTCCGTCCGGCCCAGGTGTGAACCGGCACGTCTGTGGGTAGGACAGGTGGTCCTTCCACGCTGGTTCCCAGTGTCGACGTCCGGTGGCCGTCCCGCAGCAGTTTGGTGACATGCGCCACAACTCCAGGGCAGAGATCACCCATTCAGATGGCCGCAGCGGGCCCGCGCGTCCGACCGGGCCAGGCGCCGGTGGCCCGGTCGGGGCAGGCGTGAGTAGCCCGACAGGGTGATGCCCCCTCCGCCGGGTGGCGAAGGGGGCGGGACGAACGGTTCCCCGGCGGGTCAGAAGGCCGGGACGGCGGCCAGCGGGGCGCCGCCGGGCGGTGCGGCGACGGCGGTGGGGTGCGCGGCCGACGGGGTGCCGGTCCGCCGCACCAGCAGGGCGAGCAGTTCGCGCGCCGGGTGGGCGCGGTGCGCGGTGACGCCGAGCGGGGCGGGGGCGAGCGGGATCAGCAGGTCGTCGGCGGGATCGCCCTCCGGACCGTGCAGCCACAGCGCGGTGGCGTAGTGCCCGGGCATCGACAGCAGCCGGGCCTGCCGGGCGCCCGGCAGCTCCTGGGCCAGCTGCCAGGCCTGGGCCAGCGCCCGCACGGTGGAGTCCAGGTAGGGGCCGGCCGCGAAGTGCGCGAAGGTGTGGCCCTCGGTGGACCTCGTCACCTCGGCCGCCGCCACCACCTGGCCACCGCTCTTGATCAGGAACCGCCAGCCCGTCCGCGGCGCCGCGGCCAGCCCGCGCACGGTCGCCGTCCCCGGCGGCAGCTGATGCACGGCCAGCGGATGGGAGGGCAGCAACGGGCCGGCGGGACTGCGCAGCGCCGCTGCCCCGGGCTGGCGCAGGGCGCTCTCCGAGGTCAGAGCGGCCAGAACGGCGCGCAGGGCGCTGGGCGGGGGCTGGGGCGTTTGCAAGGTCATGGCGGGTCGCCTCTCCGTGCGAGATCGGCGTGCGAAGGCGGCATACCGGCGTGGCGCGACAAGGCCGGGTCCGGTTGGGCGTGATCGCGTGGCTGGGCGCGTGAGTGGACTTCGCGGTCAGCAAGGGGGAGCCGCTCCGGCTCGGGGGTCGGGGCGGCGTGCAGCGCGGAGTCTACTCGAACAAGTGCGCAGGGTGACCTGTTTATCACCTTCCGTCGTGCCCGGCAAGTCGGGAACGGCTTGAGAAATCGTCAGATCCCGTGTGTCCCAAGGCATTCGTGGCCTTCGGGTATCGATCTTCCGGGTGGGCATGATGCTTGGCACGGTGGCACGGCCTAAGGGGGCATCTGTGGGCGAAAAGGTCATAGCGACCAGGGCGGACCTGTCGGACCGCCAGCAGTACCGACGCAAGCTGCAGTCCTGTCTGGAGGCACTGGAGCGGATGCTGCGGGACGGGCGCTTCGACCGGCCCCGGGCGGTGCTGGGACTGGAGATCGAGCTCAACCTGGCCGACGAGCAGGGCCAGCCGGTGATGGTCAACGACCAGGTGCTCGCCGCGATCGGCTCCGCCGACTTCCAGACCGAGCTCGGACAGTTCAACATCGAGGTCAACATCGCCCCGCACCGGCTGACCGGGCACGTCTTCGAGGAGTTGCGCGAGGAGATCGACACCGGGCTGCGGTACGCCGACCGGCGGGCGGCCGAGGCGGGCGCGCGGATCGTCATGGTGGGGGTGCTGCCGACGCTGGGCCTGGAGCACACCGGCCTGGACTCGATGTCCCACAACAACCGCTACAGCCTGTTGAGCGACCAGATCATGGCCGCCCGGGGCGAGGACATCGCGCTGGACATCGAGGGCGTGGAACACCTGGTCCTGGACTCGGTGACGATGGTGGCCGAGGCCGCGGCCACCTCGCTGCAACTGCACCTGCAGGTCACCCCGGACCGCTTCGCACCGGTCTGGAACGCCGCCCAGGCGATCTCCGCCGTGCAGGTCGCGCTCGGCGCCAACTCGCCGTTCCTGTTCGGGCGCGAGCTCTGGCGGGAGACCAGGCCGGTGCTCTTCCAGCAGGCCTGTGACACCCGTTCGGCCGAGCTCAAGGCACAGGGAGTGCGCCCCATCACCTGGTTCGGGGAGCGCTGGGTGGACTCCGCGCTGGAACTGTTCGCCGAGAACCTGCGGTACTTCCCGGCGCTGCTGCCGATCTGCGACGACGAGGACCCGGTCAAGGTGCTGGCCTCCGGCGGGATCCCCCGGCTCGCCGAGATGCGACTGCACAACGGCACCATCTACCGCTGGAACCGCCCGGTCTACGACGTCTGCGACGGCGTGCCGCACCTGCGGGTGGAGAACCGCTGCCTGCCGGCCGGCCCGACGGTGGCCGACACGCTGGCCAACGCCGCCTTCTACTACGGGCTGGTGCGGGCGCTGGCCGAGCAGCCGCGGCCGATCTGGAACCGGCTGCCGTTCGCCCGGGCGGACCAGAACTTCCACACCGCGGCCCGCTACGGCATCGACGCCGCCGTGCACTGGCCGCGCCAGGGGCGCGCGGTGCGCGGCGGGCTGACCGAGGTGCCGGTGGTCGACCTGGTGCTGGGCGAGCTGCTGCCGCTGGCCCACCAGGGACTCGACGAGTGGGGCGTGCAGGCGGCCGACCGGGACCGCTACCTGGGGATCATCGAACAGCGCTGCCTGCGCCGCACCAACGGCGCCGCCTGGCAGGCCGCCACCGTGCACCAGCTGCGGGAGCGCTACGGCATGGACCGGGCCACCGCGCTGGCCACCATGACCCGCCGGTACATGGAGCTGAGCCGCGCGGGCGAGCCGGTGCACACCTGGCCGGTGGGCTGACCGGGGCGGCCGGTCGGGGTCACCGACCGAGGTCCCCGACCGGGATCGCCGGTCGGGTCCGTCCGCCTCCTCGTGGTGCCCGGGGTGCGCTCATGGCGGTATGACAGGATGATCCGCCATGACGCTCGCACCGCCCACGCAGCCCGACCACGTCCTGCCGCCCGGCTCGCCCGCGCGGCGGCTGCTCGGCGCGGAACTGCTGATCGTCCTGGGCCTGTCGCTGGGCGCGAGCGGGGTCGGCGCGGTGATCAGCTTCACCGACTCGCTCACCCAGCAGAAGTCGCTCACCCAGCAGGTGGCGCCGCTGAACTCCTCGCTCGCCCCCGGCCGCCCCTGGATCGACCTGGCCTGGCAGCTCTACTACATCGCCCGCGGGCTGATGCCGGTGGTGCTGGTCGGCTACCTGCTGGTGCGCGAGCACACCTCGCTGCGGGTGCTCGGCTTCGACCTGCGCCGCAAGCTCTCCGACCTGGGCCGGGGCGCGGCGGTGGCGGCCGTGATCGGCGGCAGCGGCCTCGCGCTCTACCTGGGCTCGCGGGCGGCCGGCTACAACCTGACGGTGGTGCCCTCCGGCCTGCCGCACGTCTGGTGGCGGATCCCGGTGCTGATCGCCTCGGCCTGCCAGAACGCGGTGCTGGAGGAGGTGGTCGTCCTCGGCTACCTGATCCGCCGGCTGGACCAGCGCGGCTGGAGCGGGCCCGCGGTCCTGGTCACCAGCGCGGCGGTGCGCGGCTCGTACCACCTGTACCAGGGGGTCGGCGGGCTGGTCGGCAACATGGTGATGGGCGCCGTCTTCGTCCTGCTGTACCGCCGCTGGGGCCGGGTGATGCCGCTGGTCGCCGCGCACGCGCTGATCGACACGGTGGCCTTCGTCGGCTACGCGCTGCTGGCCGGGCACGTCGGCTGGCTGCCGACGGGCTGACGGCGGCCGGGTGGGTCGGGTGGGCCGGGGGACGACTGACGGCGCTGACCGGGTGCCGGCGCGTCACGGGGTGCTGTGCAGGACCCCGTCCAGGACGGTGACGGCGTGTCCCGAGAGCAGCACCCGCCGCCCGCCGGCCGGCGAGCCCTCGGCGGGCGCCTCGTCCGGGCCGCGCAGCGCGCAGCGCACCAGGCCGCCGCGCGCCGAGGCCTGGTAGCCGGTCAACTCGGTGCGCCCCAACCGCTCGGCCCAGAACGGCGCGAGCGCGGTGTGCGCGCTGCCGGTGACCGGGTCCTCGGCCACCCCGGCGGCGGGCGCGAAGTAGCGCGAGACGAAGTCGTAGCCCTCGCCGGGGGATTCGGCCGGCGCGGTGACCACCACGCCGCGGGCCCGCTGGTGGGTGATGCCCGCCAGGTCGGGCGCCAGGCCCCGTACGGCGTGCTCGCTGCGCAGTTCGACCAGCAGGACGTCCAGCGCGCCGGTGGAGCGGCAGCCGAGCACCGGTGAGCCGAGCGTCTCGGCCAGGCCCGGCGGTACCTCGGCCGGCACCAGGTCGGCGGCGGGGAAGTCCAGGCTGATCATCGCGTCCGGGCCGGCCGTGGCGGTCAGCACGCCGCTCAGCGAGCTGAACCGGACCGGTCCGTCGCCGGCCAGGCCCTGGGTGCGCAGCGCGTGGGTGGCGGCGAGCGTGCCGTGCCCGCAGAGCGGGACCTCGGTCATCGGGGTGAACCAGCGCAGGGCCCACTGGGCCGGCCCGCCGGGGGCCAGCGGACGGACGAAGGCCGTCTCGGAGAGGTTCATCTCGCGCGCCACCTGCCGCATCCACGCCTCCGCGGGCCACTCACCGGCCGGCAGCAGGCAGACGGCGGCGGGGTTGCCGGAGAACGGGCGGTCGGTGAAGGCGTCGATGATCGAGATCCGCATGAGCCGAGCCTAGAGCCTGTCGATCACCGGTCGGCAGGGCCAATTCCCGGTCGGTGGACCGCATGGGCAGGTGGGTCGGGTGCAGCGGACGGCGGTGGGGTACAGCGGACGGCGGTGGGGCGCGGCCGAGTGCCGTGCCCCACCGCCGGAGTCACTAGGCCGGGCTGCCCGCCGTCTCGCGGACCTCCGCGTACGGCGCGATCTTGCGCAGCGACTCGATGTTCTTCAGCAGCGATTCCCTCGTCTCGTGCGCGTCGCCGACCACGACGACCGCGCCGTTGCTGGCCTTGAGCCGGAACCGGTGCATGCCGCTCTCGTCGGTGTAGAGCTCGAACTTCCCTGCCATGGAGATTCACCTCTCGGGTTTGGGTCGCACCCCCTGACAGGAACGTAGGACGGCTCCCGGGGCGCCGCACGCCGAACGGTCCGTCAGGGGAGGGGGTCGGGAGGCGGTGCGCCGGGGGCCGGCGGTGGTGTTCACCAGGCCTTTTCGCGCTCCTGCGCGCTCTCGGGGGTGACGCGCTGTCCGGGAGCGAGCCGCCGCGCCCAACCGCGGCACCGGCTGCCGCCGACGGCGTGGACGTACGGCTCGTCGGTGGTCAGCTGTCGGCGGCGAGGCGGTTCAGCCACTCCGTCAGCAGGTGCTGTTCGGCGCTGCTGAGGTTCGTCTGCTCGGGGAGTGCGGCGCGCAGGGCGCGGGCGGCGCCGGCCGGGCCCGGGTGCTGGACGGCCGGCTCCTGGTTGGTGACGGCGGTGACCATGGATTCCCGCAGGGTGGTCAGCAGGGCCGGGTCGCGCCGGGCCCGGGGCAGTGAGAGCCAGGTGAGCACCGCGCCGCGCGCCGTGGCGTGGATGATCTGGGCCGCGAGATCCTCGTCGACGCGGAGCCAGCCCCCTGCGGCCAGGCGCCGGATGCGGCCCATCAGGATCTGCATGCCGGCCTCGAAGGCGGCCGAGTCGGTCCTGCTGGGCTCGGTGTACATCAGGGTGAACAGCGCGGGATTGGCCAGACCGAACTCGACCGCGACGTCCCAGCCGGATCTCAGGTCCTCGATGGGGTCCTTCGGGTCGGGGTCCACGTGCTTGGTGGCGAGGAACGCGGTGAAGCCGTGCTCGGCCACCGCGTCGAGCAGTCCGTCCTTGTCGCCGAACAGCCGGTAGATGGCCGGTGGCTGCAGGCCCGCGGCGTCGGCGACCGCGCGGGTGGTGACCGCGTCGCGACCCCCGCGGGTCAGCAGGCCGATGGCGGCCTCGACGACCCGCTGCCGGGTCTGCTCCCGGACCGGGGGTGCGGCGTCGGAGGTCGCGGCCGCGTCGGCGCCGTCCGTGGCGGGTGAAGGCGATGGCATGAACCAACGATATCGCAAGGCCGATTCCATCGTTAATATCAGTGGTACCGTCTGAGTGATTCCACTGGAAGCACATCGTCGCGCCACGGGAGCACACCATGATCATCGTGACCGGAGCCACCGGACAGCTGGGACGTCGGATCGTCGAGCGGCTGCTCGATCGAGTGCCGGCCGACCGGGTCGGCGTCAGCGTCCGCGACCCGCACAGGGCGCGGACGTTCGCCGACCGCGGCGTCCGGGTGAGGCAGGGCAGCTTCACCGACGCCGCCGGCCTCGCCCACGCCTTCGAGGGCGCCTCGCAGGTCCTCCTCGTCTCCGTCGACGCGATGGGCGAGGAGTGCGTGCGGCAGCACCGCACCGCGATCGAAGCGGCCGTGGCGGCCGGCGCCCGCCGCATCCTCTACACCAGCCAGATGGGGGCGAGCCCGACCTCGCACTTCCAGGCGTGCCGCGACCACGCGGCCACCGAGGAGGCGCTGCGCGCCTGCGGCGTGCCGTTCACCTCGCTGCGCAACGGCTTCTACGCCAGCAGCGCGGCACACTTCGTCGGTGACGCGGCCACCTCCGGGCGGCTCGTGCTCCCCGCGGACGGGCCGGTCGCCTGGACCGCGCACGCCGACCTCGCGGAGGCGACCGCAGCCATCCTGGCCGACGAAGGCTGCTTCGAGGGCCCCACGCCGCCGCTGACGGGGGGACAGGCGCTCACCTTCGAGGACGTCGCGGCCGTGGTCACCGAGGTCACGGGCCGCAGCACGAGGAGGATCACCGCCTCCGACGAGCAGTTCCGCGGGCACCTGGTGGACCAGGGTGTCCCCGCGGTGACGGCGGACCGGTTGGTCGGCATCTTCGCCGCCAGCCGCGCCGGCGAGTTCGCCACGGTCGATCCGACGCTCGCCGCCCTGCTCGGCCGGGCACCCGTCTCCCTCGGCACGGTGCTGCGCGAGCACGTGTCCGAGGGGTGATCCGCGAGGGCCGCCGCACGCCGATGTGAGGGCGCAGGTGATCGTGCGCGGTCCGTGGCACGACGAGCCGGGCCGGTGGGACGGCCCCGCCCGTTCCTGCGAGTGGGGTCGCCGAAGGCGGGTAGGCGGCGGGGTGGGCCCCGACGGGTCCGTCGAGTGCGGTGCGCCTCAGGGGGAACGGCGCTTCGCTCGGCGCACCACCAGCCACGGCAGGACCAGCCAGCACGTCGCGAACCAAACCAGCACGCCGCCCGCGACGGCCCAGGCGGCGGTCGTGGACCCGGTCGCCACGTG